>NZKY01000159.1 GCA_002694035.1 Opitutia bacterium | reverse complement strand
GATGCATTTGGATCCAATGATTCGAAAACGCGAAGAATAAAAAGGTCGGTGCCCGAAAAGTTTCCATCCGGTTGATAAGTGAGGGAGGCAGGAGTGGTTCCAGAACCTGTTACTGAAGCTTGTCCGTTTATCGCCTGTTGAGAGATTTCCCAGTTTAAAACACCCTGAACCTGATCTAAACCAGAAACTGTCAAATCAAGTCCGCCCCATGAATTAATAGAAGTATCTTCATCGAGAGTAGCAGAAAAGCTAGCTCCTTGCGTGATCACAGGTGGATAATTATGTGGTTTTACTTCCAATGTAAAAGCCTGGGTATCTTCCAAACCCCCTGAATCCTGAACTTTTATGACAATCAGGCGTGGAGGACCTTCTTCGTAATCAGACCATTGTGGAGTTCCGGAAAGTAAATTGGTGGTTGAATTAAATTCAAGCCATCCACTAGGAGGTAAATTTTCTACTGAGACGCTGAGTTGTTCTGTACTCCCAGTATCAAAAAGATCAGGATCCGTGACAACAATCTGATAGGAAAAAAGGTCACCCTCTTGTACTATACTCATCGGTGGAGCCGATGTAATATCAGGAGCATCATTAACTGCTGCTACCGATATATTGAAAGTCAATTCGTGAGATTTATTTCCTTCTCCCTCAAGGTCTCGTAAAATCATTGTAAATGAATCAATTCCATTAAAATTTTCGTGTGGAGAATAAGTAATACTTTGATTTAAATCAGTAGCATTGATATCCCAGCTCAAATTTCCAAATGAAGGATTTATGGAAACATTTAAATCAATTTTATGACCATCCGAATCATTATAATCAAGATGAGGGAGAGAAGCATACCATGCATTACTGTCAAAGTCCTCAGACAAATTAATATTGTAAGTATTTACACTTGAATTCCCATCAACCCATATAACAGGTGGATTATTTCTTTTGAGGATTCTAATTGAAAAACTCTGATAAACGGTGGCACTTTTAGCATCATCTAAAGAAAGTGTTATATTATAATCCTGATATGGCTGGCCGTTTGCACTTCCAGGATTTGGCGTACCAAACAAATTAAAACCGCTCGTGTTCAATCCAAAAGAAGGCGAAGAAAAATAGCCTAAAGTCAGTAAATCGCCGTCGACATCGCGAACTGCTATTGTTTGGTTGTATTCATCACCTTCCATTCCAGCAATTAGGTTAAAAGGTCCGTCAAAAACTGGAGCATCCTCAACGGAATGAACAGTCATATTAAAATCTAAGGAATCAGATAAAGTACCGTTTGATAATTGAATCGAAAAGGAATGAATTCCAAAAAAATCAGCCTGTGGAGTATAGCTAAATTCGCCAGTAGTTGAATTTAAATCATAAGTTGCATTCGAATCGGGGAATTGATTTATAGACCAACTCAAATTGGAATCTATTGGGTGTGAGCCGTTGAAGTCATAATAATATGTGCCGTTATCCTCTGACATTTGATGATAAATTGATGAATTACTTTCAATAATCGGAGCAACCTCAGGGAGAAATTTTTCCTGCCATGCATCATTCTGAAATACAACTGTGGTTCCACTTGAATTTGCTTTCGTACTGTCTCCAGGAACACCAACAAAAACTGCCCCCTTTTGTACAGATAAGGATAAAAAACTTTGATCTGATGAATTTGTTTCGGATAACGATAAATTAGATAAATAACTAATTTTCGAACCATTATTCTCAAAACGATAAATGTAAATGCTACCTTCCCCTATTCTAGGTGACGAAACAGCTAAAATATCATCATGAACTTCAAGATCAGACGAAAAATATTGATTAGCCATATCGGTGGGAGGATAAATCTGATAAACTTCGGTCCAAGTTACTCCATCGAAATGAAATACATAGACAACTCCGGCATCGATAGCATTTCCATCTTTTTGTCGAGCTCCCACGAAAGCCAGATTACCTGATAGAGCAACCGCGTAGCCAAATTCATCTCCGGCAGAAGGCCCTGATGGAGATAAAATTGCAGTCTGGTACCAACCGGTTGAATTCCTTTCATAAATGTAAGCAGAACCAGAATTGGTTCCATTGGCATCAACTTTGGGTGCACCTACAATAAGTCTGCTATTATCAACCTTTAAATCATAACCAAATTCATCACCGCTCTGATTATTTTCATCCACAGCGAATAAAGTCTGGGAAAAATTCCAGTTGGTTCCGTTATTTTCGAAAATTGAGACTTCTCCCCCTCCGTTATTAATGGTTTGAAGGGAACCTATTGCAAGATAGATTGAATCACCAGATAAACTCCATCCAAAACTGTCCCCTGAATCAATAGAAATACTTAAATTGCTATCAAAACTATAACTCCCATTATTTTCTCTTTTGAACACATCAACAACACCGGAATAGTTCACCACATCTGGAGATCCAACGAAGAGGTAGTTATCAACTGATTCAATAGAATGAGCAAACTGAGCGGATAGCCCACTTATTGGAGGTGAGACTTTTTCAAAATATGAATATGTACCATTTGCTTCACGGTTAAAGATATGCATTTCGCCATCATCAAAGCCAGCTTCTCCTGGAGCACCCACGATTGTTTGGTTCCATTCATTAATTGTGATGGATTTCCCAAACTTTGCAGAAGGATTAGTTACTACAGGAAAATATAGATCTGATTCGTGAGATAATATTTGAATTTGCCCAACCGAACTATTACTTTCTGGATTAAAGTAGTACAGGGTTCGCGAAGTGTTCATGTCAGGTTGAAAGAAAAGATATTCATGCGGGGAAAGAGCACCATTATTCCAGAGATCAGAATCGACATAAGTAGAACTATTATTTTCTCCAATATTTAACCTAAAACCAGCGCTACCATTATGTTCGAATTTATAAAAATTATTCTCATAAAGGGTTAACGATGGAAAAGGCTGTGGGTTTAGTGCTTCGCCAGAAATCAAGAAGACTGAACCATTCCAATCGACTGAAAAAGTACTAAATGAAGATACAGCCGGATCATCAGCAGAAATGACAGAAGCAACTGAAATTGCAAAAATTCCAAACCTAATGGAACAAATCCAAATTCTTAGGATTTGTTTGCTCCAAAGAGCAATTGAAAAAAAGGGCAAAAGCATGAAATTAATCTCCTAAAAAAATAACTTCAATGCAAAGCTTTTAAGGAAAAATTTACCCTCTTGGCGTTAAAATTTACAATCTCTTAAATGATGTGCGTCTGACAAAAGGTACTCTTTGTGGAACTGGTACTCGTCTTACAAGCGGGACAGTACGGACAGGTTTAGCTCGCTTAATCAGGGGTGCCCTCTTGACTAACCTGGGCATCTTCGTTACGGGTGCTCGTGGAGCAGCAGGAGCTTTTTTTGACATCCTAGATGAGGGAACAAATGGTGCTCTCTTGTAAGATGAAAAAGAGGGAACAGATCTGACCTTATTGACCTTAGGTACTAGTGGAACATTGGGAACTGGACGATAAGCATGAATGAATGCTAGGAATCCAGAAAACAAAAATATAAGTATAAAAGAAAAGAATCTCAAAATTAGGTACTGACAGCAAATTTTTCAACAGGATACTCAGGCTCAAGTTTATCTAGCAGAAAAGGAGTGGGTACAAAATCTCTGAGAATTGGTGTGCCCTGACCGTCTTTGTACATTCGTACTTCTTTCACAGTAATTTCTGGTGTTTTAGGGGGTGCGTAGAGAATATCGTCGTGCGAAGCGTTTAGTTTTGAGTTGAAAAGATCCGGTGTCAATGTTCCACCAAGATGATCGCTACGACCAGTAGCAACATGGCAAGTACCAAGGATCTTTTCGTCTTGTATATCCTTTCCAGAGAATGGAAGTAGTTGCGTTCCAAATCCAAGTTCGCCAATAATGCCGGTGGCAGGATCATCAGATAACTGCTTATTTCGAGCATTAACAAGTTCGCTGTCTCCAGAGAGTAATATCGCTTTGGTAATTGCACCATCTAGAACCTCCATTTGTGCAATGGTGCCATCCGAAAAACGGAATGGGAAAGAACCTGATGCCGAAGTAGGTACAAAATACACTTCCCCCGCAGGCAAGTTAGCGACATCAGGTATTCCCTTCGGACATAAACCATGACTCTTTTGGGCGTTTTGACCATCACAGTCAATACGCAATGTAGAATCATTCCCTAATGTGTGAAAATCAATTTCAAAGTAATCGGTATGGTTGAGAACCGAGCGGAATAGCTCGGCTTGTTTGCTTATTTTAAAATAATCTACAGACAAACCAGAATTTAATATTACTTCATTAACCCCATGTAAAGTTGCACCTCGGAAACCATGGATTTTGGCGGATGCAGTTAGCGGAGCGGTCAAAGAAAAATCGGTTATTGCCAAAATAATATCAAAATTTGGGTATATATCCCTTTCTAGAGAAAGTGTATCACCATTTCCGTTAACCGCTTCATCTTCGGGATCTAAGTTACTGCCCCCTGTTGTTTTGAAAGCGAAAAAGCCATTCTCCGTGTATGAGAGCTCGTCTGAAACACCATTCTTTAAATCATGTAGAAAAGTATTGTAAGCATATTTTTGAACAGAAAAACCGTCTAATGTAAGAAATTTGTGGTTATGCATCAGGTTTAAGTCGGGTAGATCAATTAAAATACAGATTTTTTCAGATCCGCTGGACTCAGTGCCGAAACAAGTGCTCAAAAGACGTTTTAAAGAGAATGAAGGAAATTCATCGATATTTGGAAGAATCATGATGTTATTACTATCAAGTTTTTATTAATCTTCAAAACAAAGATGGCTAAATCTTGTATTTTTAAAATGAATTTCTTATTTGGCCTTCCTCCCTCCGCAAATCCTACAATCTATGCCCTGAGGTTTAGAGGTCAATTTTCCTCTTCCTCTCTGATAAAAAGAACAACCTGGTCTGTGTATTTTTCCAAAGCTCGTCTCCCAATAACTAAGTGTGGGTACAAAGTTGTTCATTCTATTCATCATTCCAGGAAATGAAGGCTTTGGCATAGCAGTTGGACTCTCTATTTGCCTGTAATTAAAGTTGTTTGCCCATATGCCAGAATTCAATCTTTTCGCTTTTAATTGGGCTAACAAAAATGGTCCAAAACGATTGGTTTCTTTTTCCAAATGCCAACCAAAACCTTGCGTTATTGCCTCACGACTAAAATTTAATCCATTCTTTGAGTGGGTAATATCAACCACCTTCATATTTTGTATGTCAAATTCTTGTTTAATTTCGATTTTCGGGTTGGTGGATAGTAAACTTTGTTCTGTAAATGTTATAGCTTCCTGAAAACCTGGTTGACCGCGTTGAGGAAATTCAACACCCCAAGCTCTCATTCTAACAAGGTAAGACTCAGTTTGAAGATCAAAGACTCCCGGTTTGATCACCCGGACAATTTCGACTTTTTGATTGGTTTGATTATTATCCGAATCCGCAGCCAACAAAAAATCTAAAGTTATGAGTAGGCACAACATTAACAACAAGGAATTCCTGATCAACATATGTGGTAGTAAATTATTTATTCAGTTCGTTTGCAATCATATCAATGTTGCAAAATTAAGGTTATTAATTTATAAAAACGGGTACCCTAATGAAAAAGTTTAATAGGCCACGTGCTTCAACAATCGGTACTCCTGTTTATCACAGAAGGCGTAGAGATTGGAAAGATGATCGCGATCTGCTCGAAGAAGTTGCTGCTTCTGTTAATCGATTGGATGGGCCTTACGACTATTACGACAGGGGAGTCTTTACCTACAGAGAAAAAATTAAAGCCTTTAGAGAGTCGGGTTATGAAAATAACAAAGAGGTTTTTTATTTAGGTATGTGGATAAGAGAAGCACTTAGTGAGATTTCTAAAACACAGGCAAGTTACGATCTTAGAGTCCACCCCATCTCCTTTCCTGAAAACCTGGAAGCGACAATTTCGGAAATGGAAAACAAAACTAATAATGTTTCAAATGGTCAAGAAGTCTTGATATCTCTTGAGTCTTTATTTCCAGACCCTCATCTTCGAAGTTATGCCAGAGAGAGAATGCAAGTTCTTCATCATGGAGATTTAATTGCTTACCTTGCTTCTCTTGTATCCAAGGAAAAAGAATCTCTCTCTACTCATTCGGCATCAATTATGGACCTCATCCATATTTGTGAACATAAATTATCGATGCTCCAAATAGATGTTCGAAAAAGATATCTAGTCGGTGAAACAGATCTTTGGGTGCCTGCATTATCATTGGGTATTGAAATAAGAAATTGTTGGGAAAAAGAAGATGAAACTTCACTAATTAGAACCTTAAGTGACACAAACTTCAGATTACAGGCGAGGCATCTTGTAGTTGTTGTACCTGATGATTTTAGCGATGAAACCTTTGAATTATTAAGGGAAATCGAAAAAAGAAATGTGATTGAAAATTTATCGATCATTCGAGTAGGTGATTTCGGAAATTATCTTGAAAAAATAAAGGAAATAGAACAAACCTAAATCTAATCCCTCGGTATAATCTCTTCCTTTATTAATAGACCGGTACGGTCCCACAATCTCCTACCCAAAAAGTTGCCTTCACTCCAGTATGCTTCCTCACGAAGGATACCAGATTCCCACCAACGGGATTTTACTCCTGATAAAACACCATAATCGAAATTTACAACTAAAGCCCTTTGACCACTAGGGTAATTCCTAATTTGTTGTCCGTGTGGCAAACCTCGATAATAAGAAGTCGATAAAGATAATGTTCCATTCGAAAAATTTTCAACCACGGTACCTGTGAATGGTTCATCGAGTAAGTTTTTCCGGTACAACCTACCATTTTTTCTTATTGTTGTATTATCCTGAAAAATGGTTGGATAACTATTTAGAGGTTTACCAAAATCAGAAAGAATTTTTTCAATCTTTCGATCTTTAGAAACCAAACGTTCATCGATGTAATCTTTAACTTCGACCTCAGTTTTTGGTAAATCTTCTGCTTTTGAACCCGTATCTTTAACATTATTACCTTCTTCGCCACACCCGAGTAAAAGAAAAAATAAAATGTAAAATAAATATTGCCTAAGAAATTTTAACATAGATGGAAAATTAGCGATCAGGACAACCAATTTTGTGCATGCTGAAATTTAAACAAAAGATAAAAATATGCACTATCATAGCATCTCAGGAGAGAAAATGACAGAGAACTTTAAAAATATTTAAATTATTCCTCAGATAAAATTCTCTCGGCGATAACCTCAAAAGGATCATGAAAGCTTTGAATATCATCTAGTTCTGGCAAATCTAGATCTTTTTCAGGCATTTCCATGAGTTGATCTACCCATTTACCAATTTCTTCGTTTGAAATCTGATCATCAGAATCAGAAGGAAAAGAAATTAAATTCTCATCTTCGGCAGAAGGAAGAATATTATTTTCAGGCAAAAAAGTTCTGTCATTGATCTCGTCAAAGTTTAAGTAATCACTAATATATATCACAACATTAAGATGTTTTCTATCCAATAGGATAATGTTAACAGTTGTGATTCAAATCGACCTCCTGTTGATCGAATCAGACTTAAATTAAGCTGCATCCTTGCGGCTACAACCAATAGTCGACAAGACGAAAGCAAACTTTAGAAAAAAATCATTTTTTTTCACGATTTTAAGGTCTTTTCTTTTTCACCGGAAAAGGTCAAAATCAGAACATGTCAACAAATCCATCAAAAGCCTACGCAAATAAAGAATTTTTAAATAGCCACGAAGCTCGTTCAATTCGCGTTCTTTGCGAGTTAACAGAACCAGATGTACGCCTACAGAGTGAAGGTGTTGAGAATACAATCGTTTTTTTTGGATCTGCACGCTCCAAACCATTGGCTGAGGCTAAAGAAGAACTTAACTCATACTTAGGTAAAATTCCTTCACAAAACGAAATAGATCTAGATCAAAAACAAGAACTTGCAAGAAGGGAAAGCTCGGTACTTCTTTCTAAATATTATGATGATGCAGTTTCATTATCCGCTCGCTTAACTGACTGGATCAAAGAAACAGATAAAAAATATTTTATATGTTCTGGCGGTGGACCAGGTATGATGGAGGCTGCTAACAAAGGTGCTTCTCAAGCAAATGGTAAATCTATCGCCTTTGGCATCAGCTTACCTTTTGAGCAAGGTGTTAATGAATTCGCTTCGCCCGAACTTTCTTTCGAATTTCATTATTTTTTTCTCCGAAAATTTTATTTTCTTTATCATGCAAAAATGGTCGTAGTTTTTCCTGGCGGTTTTGGAACAATGGATGAACTATTTGAAACATTGACTCTCATCCAAACGAAAAAGCTGAATAAAGAAATGCCAATCATACTTTTTGGAAAAGAATTTTGGGAAGAATTAATAAATTTTGATCAATTTGTTAAATGGGGAGTAATTTCACCTAAGGATCTCAATCTTTTTAAGATCGTAGATCATGTGGATGAAGCTTTTGAACTAATTACCAAAAATTTATCTTAAGGTAGATCAAAGTCTCCTTTATTTACTTAAATTAAACCCTATCTGCATCAAGCTATTTCTAAAATCTTCCGGTAATTTAGTTTCAAATATTTTTTTCTCATTTGTGACGGGATGATAAAAACCAAGGGTTTTTGCATGAAGCATAACTCTTTGAAACGACTCACTCTTTTTTGCACCATAGGTCAAATCGCCTGCAAGCGGATGCCCTAAATAAGAAAAATGAACGCGAATCTGATGGGTTCTTCCAGTCAAAATCTTGACTTTTAATAAGCTAAAATTATTTCCCGATGTGGAAAGAACTTCCCATCTAGTCTGTGCTGGTTTTCCGTGGTCAACCACAGCCATTTTAACTCTAATTTTTGGATGTCTGCCAATTGGATAATCAATTTCACCTTCATTCTCTTTCATTACTCCTGTAACTAAGACATAATATGTTTTTTCAGTTTTTCGATCGGCAAATTGTTTAACCAATGAGTGGTATGCTCTCTCAGATCTTGCAACCACCATAACACCACTTGTTTCCTTATCTAGACGATGAACAATGCCAGGTCTTTCGGGAGAACCAACCGGACATAGACCATCAGGGTATTTATACAACATGGCATGAATAAGGGTATCATCTTCCGTTCCATCGCCAGGATGAACAACCATTCCGCTAGGTTTGTTAAGAACAACTAAATCTTCATCTTCGAAAATAATTTGAAGAGGAATATTTTTAGGGCTAAGGGATCTTTTTTCCTCTATTGAAAGGTCTAAAACTAGTTCTTCTCCAGGAAAAATCTTTGTTTTAGGTTCTAGTTTTGTACCATTTTTTCTTTTTACCATATTACTTTCTATGGCCCGTTGAATTAAAGCTCTACTTTTATGAGGAAATGCACGTGCCAGAATTTTATCAACTCGATCAGGGGAATTTTCCTCACAAGAAAAGAACACCTCAGCCATTATAAAAATCACTCTCTGTTACTAAATGTTTTATTTCTGCCAAGTATTGATCCTTTTTTTGAAGTGGAAGATCAGCAACTTCAAATCCATTCCTAACGACTTGAATTATTTCCTGATTAGTTAATCCAAGTTTTGTCTTTAGAGCCTCATATTCATCCAGCAAGGAATTATTAAAGGAAAGGGGATCATCTGTACTGACGGTACAACAAATTCCTCGACTCAAAAATTCACGCAATGGATGATCTTTCCAACTATTGACTACCCTAAGCTTGTAATTGCTAATCGGACACATATCCAAAGTAACACCCTCTTCAACCAACATTTTCATAACTTCTTCATCATCAATCGAACGGGTTCCATGTTGAATACGTCTGACATTTAACTCTTTTACGGCCTGCGTTACATTGGAAGCAGGTCCAAATTCCCCAGCATGAGCTTTTACCACTTTACTTTCTAGGCGAGCTCTTTCCCAAAAAGGTATAGTCCAAGATTCAAATGGCAACGACTCCAGTCCATGCAGATCAATTCCACTCAGTTTATCCCAGGTCAATGCTTGATCCAGTATTGGACCAAGAAATGAATTATAAGCATTACGGCTCATTCCAAGAAAAACTCGTACTTCTAAACCATCTGGAACGGCATCAATTATAGCATCTAAAATTTCTTCACCAGGAATACTTAAAAATTCGATCATTCCTGCATGAAAACTAATCTCAACATATTTTACATTCTGTCGAACATGAGATTGAAATATTATTTTCGCAGCCTCATGGTAACTATTCGGGGAATCAAACCATTGCATTGCATGCTCAATCAAAATGGATTCAAATTGCTCAAAGTTATCATACCTAAACCCTTCCTTCCTGAAATCGGGAATATTAGAAAAGCGTTTTGGGTACTTTTTTGCCAATAGGGACCATGGAAGTGCACCCTCCATGTGAAGATGTGTTTCAGTTTTAGGCAAATTTTCAATTAAATTTGACATTACCTGCATGGTCATGCTCCCCTAGGGTCAAAATTAGGCTAGAAGATAACCTGAATTTAACTTGATTAAATCATCTGGAACAAATTCACCATCCTTACGTATCAATTCGTCATCAAACCATATTTCTCCACCACCGTATTCTGGTCTTTGAATATTGACCATGTCCCAGTGAACCTGAGATTTATTACCGTTATTTGCCTCCTCGTAAGCCTGCCCAGGAGTAAAATGAAAAGAACCGGCAATTTTTTCATCAAAAAGGATATCTTGCATTGGTTCACGAATCATTGGATTGAATGCGATTGCAAACTCTCCGATAAAACGGGCACCGTCATCAGAGTCCAATATTTCGTTTAATTTTTCAGAGTTTGAAGAGGAGTGCGATTCTACAATTTTTCCTTTTTCAAATCGTAAAAAAACATTTGAAAAGGACACACCTTGATAAATCGTATCGGCATTAAAGGTAATTTCACCTTCTACACTGTCCCGGACTGGACATGAGAAAACCTCACCATCCGGGATATTATATGTACCGCCACAGGAAACTGCATCTATACCTTTCAATGAGAAACGGAGGTCTGTTCCTGAACCGGTAATTTTTACTCGGTCTGCTACTTTCATACGCTTTTCCAATGCAGACATTCCCTCAGTCATGCGACCATAATCCATGCAACAAGCATCGAAATAAAATTTTTCAAATGCTTCACTGCTCATTTTAGCTTGTTGTGCCATGGAGGAGGATGGCCATCTTAAGACGCACCATTTTGTTTTTTTTACTCGCCAATCAAGAAGAGGCTTCAAGATTTTCATGGCCTTCTTCATATCATTTTGTGGAAGATCTGAATTCTCAAATACATTAAGCGATCCTCGAATCGCAATATATGCATCCATATTTTTCATCCTCTGCATTTCCCACTCTAGAGAAGTTTCAAACTGAATTTCTTCTGCTCCTAAAATACATTCACGATCGACTCGTCCATCCTGCACTTGAACAAACGGAATAGCATTACAATCCCTAACTGCACGGATTAAGCACAATACCATATCTCTTGGTATATCAATAGCGTGAATTAATACCTTTTCTTGTGGTTTTAGCTTTGTAGAATGATGAACAAGCGTATTAGCTAGTTTTTCATAACGAATATCCATAATAAAATAATTTTAAGGAGTTTAGGTCTATAAACCTCTTCGAATTTTTGAACCGGGAAAATTTATTCTTACCCGATAGACTTTCTTTTCCCGATTAATTATTTCATATGTCTGAGGATTTATTCGGGAAGGAACTTCCATCCTTCGTATATCAACCACTGCGGTAAATCCGCGCTCAGTAAAAACATCAATAAGCATGGCTATTGCCAAAGGATCAGCAAAAACGGGTGCTTCTGAATTAATATAGGCGAGCCCCGAAATCGAATGCTTTTCAACAATAGGAATAAATTTACTTTTGATCAAACCAACAACTTGCTCAAAAAGCTCAGGATGAAATTTCTGATATGAATCAAGACGCTGAACTAAGTGCTGTCTTGCATGTAAGGACAACTTCTCTGCCAACGGAATAGACGATATACAATCATGCGTGGATTCATCCAATTCCAATGAACTTTGGTACTTTAACTCTTGAATAATTCTTTGCTGTACCTCAATGACCGAGCCGTGTGCGTTTATAAAATGGTAATGAAAAACATCCCTAAGCGTAGTTAGAGAATCGTAAGTCGATTCCTTAAAAGTTTTATATCGGCGGTGAGCGGCATCTTCATCCAAATCTGTTTTTCTAACTTCACGAATCTGCCCAACACCAGAAGCCTCTACTTCCGCATTATGCTCCATAGTTCTCTTTCCACGAAGAAATTGTCTTCTCACACTTTCCTCCTCATCGATAAAAAGCATGATTATATGAAAACGTGGTTTCGGAAATTGTGCCTCTTGAAAAGTACCCAAATATTTACTTCTTAATTCGGTTAAACGACGATGAAATAATTTTAGACATTCGACCTGCGTTTTGGTTCTTGGATATCCATCTACAATAGCGCCACTTTGATAATTTGGTTCTAGGAGAATTCTTAAAACTAAACGAGTTACTTCTCGGTCTCCAGCAAGTAAACCAGCATCTATTTTTTTTCTAGCTTCCGGAGAATTGAGTAACTCACTTACAATAATTGGTTTCTCTGTTAAATCACGAAACTCCATTATGAAAGCAGTCTGTGTACCTTTACCCGCACCAGGTGCTCCATTTAACCAAAAAATCTCAGCAGGAAAATGAAGATTTTCAACTCCCACTTCCTGCTCTAATTCATGCCAGACTGAATGAAAGATCAATTGAGCATCTTTTACCTCAAGATCTTCTACTTTTTTCGCTCCCTCCTCTGTAGGACCAGTTGCTTTAGGTAACAAATTGGATTTGGGAAGCTCTACGGAGGAGGTCTTATTTTCTGGATCAGTCTCAGCAGTGGAAGTCATAAATTTATTATATACTATGAAGATTATTCGTCAATGTAACTGGATACGAATCAAATCCCACCCCCACCCTCGTATTCTTTAACCTCCAAAAGGTTGTGATCCATACCAAGTGCGGGAACAGCATCATGAACAACTCCAATTTCTTTGGCTGGTACGCCTGCAACAGATACATAAGGTGGTACATCTTTTAGTACAACACTACTTGCCCCAACTCTTGCACCCTCTCCAATTTCAACATTTCCAAGAATTTTTGCACCCGCACCCAATAGCACGCCGGAACGAATTTTAGGATGGCGATCTCCACGTTCCTTCCCAGTCCCACCAAGGGTAACCTCATGGAGAATGGATACATCATTTTCAATTACTGTGGTTTCGCCGGCTACAAACCCAGTCGCATGATCAAGTAAAATACCATGGCCAATTGATGCTGCAGGATGAATATCAACAGAATAAACTACTGCGATCAAACTTTGCAAATACAGTGCAAGCTCATTCCGGTTTTGTTTCCACAGATAGTGTGCAACCCTGTAACAAGATAGTGCCTGAAAACCTTTGAAATAAAGAAATGGGCTTAAAAAATCGTTACAAGCAGGGTCCCTTTCGGTTACTGCGATTAAATCAAGTTCCACACTCCTCAACAAATCACTATCTTCGTCAAAAGCATTTTTAATTAACTCTCGAATATCATTTTCCGGAACGCTACTCTTAACCAACCTAGAGGCAAGCCTCCAACCCAAAGCATCAGCCAAACTTTCTCTGTCCAAAATATATTCTGCAATTACTTTGGATAAAATTCTTTCTTTTGCTGCAACCGTCTTCGCTTCTTTAAGCAAAACTTTCCAAACCGATTCTGAATTCATAAAATTACTACTTTTCTTTGGAAGGAGTGTAAAAATTTTTCCCAATTTCAACCTTAGGACGGTTTTGAGATACACGCCATTTGTTAGTGTCCCTAAGGGAGTAAACACACCCACAATATTCTTGTTGATAAAAACCTTCCCGCTTCGAAATTTCAATCATTCTTTGAGAGCCTCCAGATTTCCTCCAATTATAAGTCCAATATGTTAAGTTCTCATAACGAGCCGCTGCACGAAGTCCGCAACTATTTATTTGATTCATATTTTTCCATCGTGAAATCCCCAGACTGCTTGAAAACAAGGTAAAGTTGTTTTCATGAGCAAACAATGCAGTTCTTTCAAACCTCATGTCAAAACAAGAGGTGCATCTAGCACCGCGCTCTGGTTCCCACTCCAGTCCTTTAACCCGTTCGAACCAATTTCTTACATCGTAATCCACATCAACATGCTCAACTCCGATTTTTTCGCAAAATTTTTGGTCTTCTGCTTTTCTTATTTCATATTCTTTTTTAGGATGAATATTAGGATTGTAAAAAAATACCGTTGGTTGAATCCCTGAATAAATCAAAGTTTCTAAGACTTCTCCCTCGCACGGAGCACAACATGAATGAAGCAATAAACGATCTTCATTATGAGGGGCTTTAATTTTTTGTCTCTTAGCAGTGTTCACAGAAATAAAATATTAAAATTTATGTGATTTTATTCACCACCAGACTCTGATTTTAAATCCCTATTCATCAAATCACGCAGTGCTAGCAGAGGGTCTTTCTCTTTGTAGAGAATTTGATAAATTTCGGACAGTATGGGCATCTCCACTTTTAAGTGTTGGCATTTATTATAAAAACAACCAGTTGCCCAATATCCCTCGACCACTGTTTTCTGCTTAGAAATGATTTCTTCAGGTGATCCCCCTTTAGATAACTCCAATCCAAATTTTCGATTTCGACTCCATTCGCCCATACAGGTTCCAATAAGGTCTCCAAAACCACCCAGACCAAAAAATGTTTCGCTATCTCCCCCCAATGCAACGCCCAAAGAAATCATCTCGTTCATACTGCGTGTCAGTAGAGCGGCTCTTGCATTATCTCCAAGCCCCAAACCATCTGATAGGCCCGTTGCAATCGCGTAAACATTTTTCAAACAACTACCAAGCCCGACTCCCACTCGATCATGAGAACGATAAATCCTCATATTTCCTGAGCTTATAGCATTCTGCAAATCAATTAACAAGTTTTCTGCTCCGTTCATGGCAAGCACCATAGCCGTCGGAAGGTCATCTGCAACATCATGAGCGTGACTTGGTCCGGTTAAATACCCGGCACCAATTTCATCTCCAAGTTCACACTGAATCACCTCATGAGGAAACATATTAGAATTTGGTTCAAGCCCTTTACACAACGCAATACCACCTTTTAATTTCCAGGAATCTGAATTGAAAAGCTTAACAACTTCACAGGTTTTTCTCAATGCATGAGATGGACAGGCAAAAAATAAATAGTCACATTCCATTAAGACAGGTCTTACAGAACAACCAACCTGTAAATCATTATCAAATTTAATTCCGGGCAAGTAATCTTTATTCTCACGTTCTGAGGAAAGTTTAAGTGCGTGCTCAACCCTCCTAGGTACCAAAGATACCGAATGGCCAATTTTCGAGAGGTAAACTGCCATCGCAGTACCCCATGCACCGGCACCTAAAACACAAAAATTCATTTTTTCTTAACCGGACGGTTCCTCAAATTCACTACATAATTCTGTAAAGCGTTGAGACCGTCTAGCCCAAGAGACGCACATGGTTTCACGAATGATGGCAGGGGACTTGGAGTTAAACCGAGTAAATCATGAGTCACAAGAATTTCACCATCTGTTTGATGACCACTCCCAATTCCAATCAGAGGAGGCAATATCTGGTCTGCCAGATGAGCGGCAATTTCTTCATCTATCATCTCTGCAATAATGGCAAAACAACCCGCTTCCTCCAAACTTATAGCATCAGTATACAAATCATCCGCTTCCTCACGGGTGGTACCAAATTTTCTATATCCACCAATAGCTTTTACAGTTTGAGGCAAGAGTCCAATGTGCCCCATCACCGGAATACCAGTTGCAACAAGTTTTTCAATATCATCTGCAATATCCTTTCCACCTTCAATCTTAACTGCGTCTGCCCCGCATTGCATAAGTCGTCTTGCCGAATCTAATAATCGATCGAAAGAAAGACTTGCCTCTCCAAAGGGTAAATCTGCAACCACCAGACAACCTGGCATTCCCCTTCGAACAGCAGCAGTGTGATGGACCATATCGTCTATTGTAACAGGAATAGTCGTATCAAAACCGAGCATGGTTGTCCCGACAGAATCTCCAACAAGAATAAAGTCAACTCCCGCTTTAGAGACAAGTTTTGCCATAATCGAGTCATAAGCAGTTAACCCGATTATAGTCCGCTTTTTTTTCAGCTGATAAATATACTTTGTAGTCGGATGAATTTCGGACAGATCAACCAGTCTCTTCTTATCATATGAGAGTTTAGGAGATTTTTTAACCTCGTCATCCAAATTACCTGCATCGTCTTTCTTTTGAATATTATCTTCACTAGTTTTGATTTTTTTGTCAGCACGAGTTTTGACTTTTTTGGGTTTTGGAACAATTGGCTTCGCCTTGGTTTGTTCTGCACTTGGTTTTCTTTTAACGGAAGCTTTTTGCAAAGCTTGCGAAGAGCTTCTAACTTCGCTGGTCTTCTTGCTTCTGTTGGAAGTTTTTTTTATTTCTTCAACCATTTTCAAGCTTATCCTCAAAAAGTTTAATCTGATTCATAATAAAAATTTTATCTTTCTCTGTTAAGTCATGATCAGCGGCTTTTACAATTTCAGTAATTTGACCACTCTTTCTAGCTCCTACGATAGCAGAAGTAACCGATTCGTGAC
The DNA here is from genome assembly GCA_002694035.1 of Opitutia bacterium. Lineage (GTDB taxonomy): Bacteria > Verrucomicrobiota > Verrucomicrobiia > Opitutales > Seribacteraceae > Seribacter. Next base: position 16,570 of record NZKY01000159.1, on the reverse strand, counting down.
TTAGAGCCCAACTCACCGCGAGTTGTCCGACCGACATGCTTTTTTCCAATGCCATTGATCGCAAACTTTCTTGCAGAATGAGAAAGGCTTGTAAACCAAGTTCGGTGTAAAGGGGACTGACTACGGGATGATCTTTCTTATGTTTTCTCCAATCATTTGAGGGTAAATTTTCAAGCCAAGTTGAGGAAATTTTCCCGGTCAAAACTCCAGAATGCATAGGACTATATACCAAAACACCTGTATTATTTTGTTCGCACCATGGTAAAACCTTATCTTCAATCTTTCTTTCCAACATGCTATACATGGGTTGATTAGAGGTAACCTTAGCTATGGAGTTAAGTTGAATTAATTCTGGTTCCCAACAATTACATACCCCAGCCCATCTTACCTTGCCTGCCTTTTTCAAATCCTGCAAAGTTTCCCAGGATTCAGATAAATTTTCAGGAGGGTTAGGCCAGTGAATCTGATAAAGATCAATATGATCACGTTTTAATCTCTTTAATGATCCCTCAACTTCTTCAAGGATAGTTTCCCGTGAAATAAATCTTCTGGGTTTATTATCTTCTTCAGACAGAACCCCACATTTGGTTGCAACAATAATCTCATCATCCTTGTATTCCTTTAATGCTTTACCAACCATTTCTTCCGCAACTCCAAAACCGTATGCATGGGCAGTATCAATCCAATTAATACCAACCTCTAAAGCCTCAATAATACTTTTTATAGAATCGTCCTCATCTTGATCTCCCCATCCCATCCCCCAATCTCCACCACCAATCGCCCAAGTGCCCAAGCCAATTTTGGAAAGATGCAGATCTGAATTTCCTAATCTTTTATTTTTCATCACTTTAATCTTATCGTTCCTCTTGTTCTTGATCTACATTATTTTCACTTCATTTTGATTTGTATGAAAAAAATCTTAATAACAGGTGCAAGCCGTGGAATTGGTCTCGAACTTACCAAACAACTTAGCACCATTGGCCATCATGTTTATGCGACTTGTCGACAACCAAACAGGGTAAATCAGCTTAATTCGATCAAAAGTGTGAGCCCTGAAAACATTCAAATTTTAAAAATGGATGTGGAGGATGAGACTTCAATAGAAGAATGTTTCAGGCATTTAGAATGTAAAAATGAGAAGATTGATATACTTTTCAACAATGCTGGAATAATCGATTGGAATGACCTGCATGAAATTTCAGCAACTTCTGCCGAAAAAATTTACAAAGTGAACCTTGTGGGTTCTTTGCTTGTAACGAAGTATGCACTTTCAATCTTACAAAAGTCATCAAGCCCAACTATCATTAACCTTTCTTCCAGACTCGGATCCATCTCTCTAAGAGGAGAAACTCAATTGGGAGGTGCAATTGCTTATCAATGTTCCAAGGCAGCTTTGAATATGTTAACCAAACAGTCTTCGATTGATTTAAAATCTAAAAATATAAAAGTGATTTCGCAAAGTCCCGGATGGGTAAAAACCGAAATGGGAGGAGAAAATGCAAAATATGAGGTACCCGAATCTGTGTCCAAAATAATTTCTACCCTACAAAATTTAGATAAAATAGAAACTGGAAGTTTTATCGGCGAAGATGGAATTGCAATTCCTTGGTAAAGAATGGTTGTTAATCTTCAATTTTCGTCTCACAATAAAATCATGAGAAATCTAATTTTAAAATCGGGTTTAATCATCATTTTTTTTAACACACTACTTTTAAACGCTATTGAAATTGGCGATTCCGTTCCAATCTTCGAAGCAATTGACTCCAAAGGCAAAAAGTGGAGTTCGAATCAATTTAACAATAAAAAAGGCATCCTTCTCTTTTTTTATCCGGCTGCAATGACTGGAGGATGCACAAAACAGGCTTGTGCTTACCGAGACGACCTAGATATATGGAAAAAGAAAAATTTCGAAATTATTGGAATTAGTGGAGACCAAGTTGAAAATCTTTCTATTTTTGCAAAATCAGAAAACATTCCATTTACCCTTTTATCAGACCCAACGGGAAAAGTAGCAAAATTATTTAATGTTCCCACGAGTAAAGGTGGCAAAATTGAACGCTTTGTAAATGGTGACAGATATACTTTAGAAAGAGGTATTACTACAAAAAGATGGACATTTCTAATCTCCAAAAATGGGAAACTCCTTTTTAAAAATGAACGGGTTAATGCTGCTATGGACAGTGCTCATGTTCTAAAATTTGTAGAGGAAAATAAATGATTCCTTCAACCGGTAAAGAACGGAGAACTCTCAAATCAATGGCAAAAGTCAGGACGGTTGATATCAAAATTGGAAAAAAAGGTCTCACCGAAAATGCTATAAAAGAAATAAAGATAGTCTTAGAACGTGACAAAATGATCAAAGTCGCTTTTAGCCAGGAGAAAATAAAAAGAGCCGAATTAGTCAAAACTTTAGAAGACTCCCTGAATTCAACTCTAATTGAACTTGTTGGAAAAACTGCAACCTTTGTTATCTGAAATGCAAAAAGTTTCACCATTAAAAGAAAATGAAAAAGTCCCAACTTTTTCCACTAGTGATTCGCAGGGAAACAAAATTTCCGACCAAAGCTTACTTGGCAAAAATTATATCTTTTATTTTTACCCTCGGGACAACACCCCTGGTTGTACTGCACAGGCATGTGGATTTAGAGATAATTATGATTTTTTTATTAAAAAGAATATTCTGTTATTTGGAATTTCTGGAGACTCAGCAAAATCACACGAGAACTTTATAAAAAAGTATAACCTCCCTTTCCCCTTGATTATGGACGAGGATCACTCCCTAGCTCGGACCTTTGGAGTATGGGGAGAAAAAAAATTTATGGGTAAAACATTTGAAGGTATTCATCGAATGTCTTTTTTCATAAACGATTCGGGCATAATCGAAAAAACTTTCACCAAAGTAAAAGCGAAGACTCACCCCCTCGAACTAAAGGAAATCCTCTAAAGAAATTTAGGCATTCAAGGCAGCTTCAACAATACCAGAGAATGCACGGGCGGTGAGAGAAGCACCTCCAATCAAACCACCATCAACATCTTCTTGGGCAAGAAGTCCGGCAGCATTTTCTGGTTTCATTGAACCACCATACAAAATCCTTATTTTTGAGGCTGAAGATTCACCAAATATATCAGTTAAAACTTTACGGATATAAGCATGGACCTCCTGGGCCATTTCGTCTGTAGCAGTCTTTCCTGTGCCGATCGCCCATACGGGTTCATAAGCAAGAACCAAATTTTCAATTGATTGAGAAGGAAAACTTTCTAATCCTTCACGAACTTGAGATCCAACTACATCTAATGTTTTTTCAGTTTCTCTCTCCTCAAGGGTCTCGCCAATGCAATAAATGGGTTTCAAATTATTTTCAACCGCCGCTAGGATCTTCTTATTGACCGAATGATTGGTTTCTCCAAAAAATTGTCGTCTTTCACTGTGTCCCAATATCACAAAACTAACATACAAATCCCTAAGCATTTCAGCTGATATTTCCCCAGTAAAAGCACCGGAAGATTCAGCATTCATATCCTGTGCACCCAATAAAAGCTGTGATTCTTCCACAAGTTCCGAGGCTTTGGCTAAAGATGTAAACGAGGGACAAACACAAACTTGAACAGAAGATTGATTTCCAACCAAAGATTTCACTTCTTCAATTAAGTCAACTGCTTCGGTAGCAGTCTTGTTCATCTTCCAATTACCGGCTATTAAATATTTTCGGGACATTTTAAATTAATTTAAGATTAGAATGTATTACTTAGGATCCAAAATTGAAACACCCGGTAGCGACTTTCCTTCAAGGAACTCGAGTGAAGCACCTCCACCTGTGCTCATGAATGATACCTGACCGGAATATCCGCTTCTATTGATAGCCTTCACAGAATCTCCCCCTCCAATAATCGAAATTCCATCACCATCTGCGACAGCTTGGGCAACGGCAAAGGTACCTTTACTGGAATCCTCAATTTCGAAAACACCCATAGGACCGTTCCATAAAACAGTCTTTGCACCTGCAACTTCCTTGGCATATAACTCGGTAGTCTTGGGACCGATGTCTACTCCTTCCCAACCATCCTCAATATCACCCTCAAAAACTTTAGTTTCACCCAAGGTTTTCTGGTCAAAATTTAAACTATTGGTTCCAAGTGTATCAATCGGTAAAAGAAAACGAACCCCTTTTTCTTTAGCCTTTTGTAATGCAGAACGTGCCAACTCAACTTTATCAGGCTCACTTAAACTATCACCAACTTTCTTTCCATTTGCCAAGGCGAAAGTATAAGCCATCGCACCACCAATAATAATTGTATCTGCTTTATCAAGAAGAGCATCAATAACCATAATCTTGTCACTTACCTTTGCACCACCCAGGATAACCGTGAATGGTCTGTCGGGCGAAGATGTTTTCTGCCCAAGAAACTCGAGTTCTTTAGCAATCAGATAACCCGATATTTTTACAGGTAAAAGATCAGGAACTCCAAAAGTAGAAGCATGTGCTCGATGTGCGGTACCAAATGCATCATTCACATAGACATCTGCAAGTGAAGCAAGCTCTTTAGCAAATTGAGGATCATTTTCTGTTTCCCCTTTATGAAATCTGAGATTTTCGAGTAATACAATTTGCCCGCCTTGTAATCCGTTTATTGCCTCTTCGACATCAGTACCAATACAGTCATTAAGAAACAAAACGGGCAGCCCGAGCCTTTCGGAAAGAACTGGGGCAACCGGTGAAAGGCTCATAGACTCTACCCTCTCGCCTTTAGGGCGGCCCAGATGGCTAGCCAAAATTATCTTAGCGTTCTGTTCATAAAGCTTTTTAATAGTCGGCAGAGCTGCCTTAATGCGCGTATCATCACTAACGCTCCCATCAGCATCTAGAGGTACATTAAAATCAACTCGGACAAATACTTTTTTACCCGATAGATCAAGATCATCGACAGTTTTTACTTGGGTCATAATAACAAAGAATGTAGGTACAATTTAAAATTGCACCAGTAGGTTGGATCGAAGATTAACCCTAAACAAATTGAGATACTCTGTTCAACAAATCAACACAACGATTGCTGTATCCCCATTCGTTGTCATACCAAGATACCAGCTTAAAAAATGTATCACTTAAGCCCATCCCAGAACCAGCATCAAAAATTGAAGACGCAGGACAATGAATAAAATCAGTCGATACAACTTCATCAGCAGTATATTCCAAGATACCAGAAAGAGGACCTTCGGCAGCTTCTTTCATTTTTTGACAAATTTCCTCATACGAAGTCGATTTCTCAGTTTTCACAGTAAGATCAACTGCAGAAACTGTAGGGGTGGGAACCCGAAAAGCCATACCGGTTAATTTTCCTTGCACTTCTGGCAAAACTAAACCTACAGCTTTAGCAGCACCTGTAGTGGATGGAATGATGTTAATTGCAGCACCTCTTCCACCTTTCCAATCCTTCATAGATGGGCCATCAACAGGTTTTTGAGTAGCCGTGTAACTATGCACTGTGGTCATAAGACCTTCTACAATACCAAAATTTTCTAAAACCACTTTAACCATTGGTGCCAAACAGTTGGTTGTGCATGATGCATTAGATACGATATGGTCATCGGATAATAATTGCTCGTCATTAACACCTAAAACAATAGTTCGAACATCACCTTTCGCAGGAGCTGAGATAATGACCTTTTTCGCACCCGCTTGCAAATGACCTTCAGCTGCTTCTTTACTCACAAATAGACCAGTGGACTCGATGACAATGTCAACGCCAAGATCTCCCCAGGGTAAAGCTGCAGGGCCCTCTCTAACAGCAAGACATTTTATTGTGTTACCATTAACAACTAGAGAATCATTAGTGGGTGCTTCGACTGTTCCATTGAAGCGTCCTTGTGTGGAATCATACTTTAGCAGATATGCAAGATTATCAGATGGCACTAGGTCATTTATTGCCACAACATCAAACTTGTTACCAAGTAATCCTTGATCAACAAGAGCACGAAAAACTAAACGACCGATTCGGCCGAAACCATTTATACCAATTTTTATAGACATCGAATTAGAGTTTTAAGATTTGCACAAAATAAGGAATTAAATCCAAACCTTAGGAATGGAATTTATTACGAAAAATGGCAAGTATATAAGAAAATTAACCGACGGCTCGCTCAATTAAATTCAAAAATTTTCTAAACTCTTTAAAATTCTCACGAGTTTCTTCTTTGAAAAAATCAATTTGATCATCATCCAGATAAAGTCGTTCCATAACCTCTTGAGAGAGCTTTCCATGCGAACGATGACCGCTAAAACCAAAATGTAGGGAATGAGACATCCAATTACCTACATGAACGACATCAATCAGTTTATTTAACTCATCTTCTCCGACTGTCCCCCGCTCAACAATATCAGGTTGGTGATGCCAGCGAATAACAGATTCCACATCACGATTTAACCCCCACTCTTTACACACAATTTGCCCAACTCGATCGTGAGTCGGCGAATTCTTTTTCTCCTCCACTTCTAAAAATGTGACTTCATCGTAAAGGGCATCCCCAACATCTTCGCAAAAGGATTCAGGATGAATTTGAAGACGGGCAACTTTACCAATGTCATGAACGAGTCCACAACTGTAGGCCCTTTGTCTTGGACAATGATTTGTTAATTCAGCAATAGTTGAAGAGGCTACTGCCGCTCCAAGACTATGCTTCCACAACTCGACAGGATCATAGTTTAAATCTTTAGAATTTTTGAAAGAAAAAGCTTTAAAGACCGATGCGGAAAGTATAACCATGTGAATTTTATCAAAGCCGAGAGTTCCAATGGCTTCACCAACATCTGTAACTCTGTCTCTTTCTCCCCGATAATGAACACTGTTTGCAACTCGGAGAACTTTCATAGTTAAAGTCTGATCAGACTTCATAACCTCTTGAATTGAATCAGTACTAGTGTTCGGGTCTTTCAGCATTTCTGAAAGAGATTCAAATACAGTGGGAAGTGTCGGCAGATTATCCTTTAACTGCTCACTAATTACATTGTAATCAATAACACTGCCAATGTTTTCCGATCCCACACAAAAAAAATAGGTGGAATATAAAAATTAATCAACCCTTAACTAAAGAATATTCAGGACATAGTCCCGTTATCAAGTAGATCACAAAAATCTTCGGTCATCTTTAATTCATTTTCAATATCGGTCTGAATTTGGTCAACCTGAGTATTATGAAGATTTAGCCTACTTAAAAGAGCATCAGAAGGAGTATCTGGATTTTCGTGACCACTAAAACCAAATTTTTGCACATTGACTGCCCAGTTTGCTAGGATCACCAAATCAATTAGCTCATTGGCATCTTCGGATGTTACTTTCTGCCGATTTTCAGGATTTGGTTCGTGGTGCCAACGGACAACACCTTCCACATAATTTGATAATCCCCAATTTTTACAGATTAGAAATCCCAAATAATCATGCCTCGGAGACTGGTTAATTAGTTCTGATTTAAAAAAATTAATTTTCTTATCCAATGATGTCTGGGAATCACGAATAAAATCTTCACTTTCCTCGGATTCATCTAACTTAAAACGGGCAACTTTACCAATATCATGAACCAATCCGCAGGTGTATGCTCTTTCATGCCATGATTTTCCTAAATAATTTGCTATACAACGAGATGCAGAGGCAACCCCGAGACAGTGCTTCCAAAGGCCTTCTAAGGAAAATTTTTCTTCCGCGGAAGGTCCGGAAAACATCTTAAATACAGAAGTTGTGAGTACAACATTTCTTATTTTTTCAAAGCCGAGTGTCCCGATAGCTTCGTTGGCATCAGTCACTCTTTCCCGATTACCACGATAAAAAGATGTGTTTGCAACTCTCAAAATTTTCATGGTCATGGACTGATCAGCTGTCATTACATCCTCAACTGCAAAAGTGGAAGCATCAGGATTTTGCAGAACATTTGTCAATTCGTTAACAATGGTAGGTAAAGTAGGCAAATTCCGTTGAATTTGATTAACCAAATATTCGTAGTTTATTGAATTCGATTCCATGATAAAAGGGTTATTAATCTTCCAAAGTGATTAACTAATTATGTTTTTATCAAACACATATATCAATCTCATAATTTTCTTTTAAATATATTGCTCAAACAAAAATAAAATAATCCCAAAGTCACAAAAGCTGAAACATAGGCAAACCAATCGCCCCATTTTGTATAAAAGGAAACATTTCGTTCATGATTTCCTTTCAACTTTACTTGAAAGCAAGTTGCCCGATCACAATAAATACTCCCATTTTCGTCCCTGATTACCTCCCTTTGATAGCCTTTTGAATCAATCCACCCGGACCATCCTGCATTACCACACCTGACGAACGGCTTTTGCGTCTCTACGGCTCTTAGAACCGAATGGGCCGCATGTTGCTCAGCACAACCTTCCTCACCAAACCATGCATTATTTGTGGTAACAAAAAATAGATCTACACCGGAAAGAGAAATTTCACGGCTTAAATTAGGAAAAATATCCTCATAGCAAATCAAAGGGCCAATTTTGATGGATTTTTGTCCCAAATTCGAGAAAGGTGAAAATGTTTTTATTTCATTTCCACTCTGAAAATTGCCAACTGGCCCAACCATTTTTTGTAATCCTGGTATCCATTTAAATGGGAAAGGAACATATTCACCGAAAGGAACCAAAGTCCTTTTTGCATACCAATTGTTTTGAAATCCGCTATTTGGTAGAATTTCCGATATGGTATTATAAACTACTCCACCATCCCTCAAAACAGATCCAACAAGTAACGGAGTTGATGTTTTTTTGGACAATTCTTCAACCCATAATTTATCTTTGTTTAGGGCATAAGGCGTAGAAGCTTCAGGCCATAAGATTAGATCCGGTTCCATCAGACCTAAAAAACTGGTTTGTCGGGAAAGAATTTCTTTATGCAAATCTGCATTATCCCCTTTCCACTTTTCTAACAAATAAGGTTGGCATATTCCAATTTTTAATACCTTGGTTTCAGTTCCCGAATCCTCCCTATCCATGAAAAAAGGACTGATCATGAATATGAAAAGAAGGATGGCTAAATAAAAATCCGGACAAATATTACCAAACATCCCCGCTTTTAAATTCTTCCTCCTGATGATCAAGTGGTGAACATATGAGGCGAGGCATAAATTAAAAAAAACCAAGAAAAATGAAACGATCCAACCACCAAACCACTGGGCTGTTTGTAAAAGAACAGGTCTTTCCCACTGAGTTACTGAAAGCGGACACCATGGAAACCCGAGAGTAAACTGACACCTTGCCCATTCAATAGCAACCCAAGTAAAAGAAAGGCCAAAGATGGAAACTAACCTATGAAAAAATTTACCCTTTAAAGACCATGGAATGAGAACGCTTGCCAAAAAAAACCAGGGCAAATTATAAATGGATAAAAGAATTGAGGAACTTAACATTCCAGGCATTGCAACATGCCTCATCCAGCCAATTAATGAAACATGGTAGAGGAATCCAGCCACAAAAAAAGAAAGCAGCACAATTCTCCGCTTTGGCTTAAACATAAACCAAGCCAAGGCAGGTAACAAAAAGAAATAGGCACATTCAGGCGAATCTCTTGGAGGTTGAGCAAAGAGGAGGAAAAAATAAGTTGCACAAGGTGCAAAAATCGGTGCCCAAACGACTCTTATGAAACTAGCCATTAGTCTTTTACCTTACAGATGGCATCCTTCTTTGGACTCTGAACTGGGTCTGGCAACCAAACCATCAAATGGCTCATCACTAAAGCACTTTTCAGCATTCCCATGATCAATAAGGTAAGTGGAGCATACCTTAAGCAATTCTGTTTTGTTCTGTGAACGGCGCATTTCATGAAGGAATCCACCATCCGAGTCCACAGATAAACCTACAAAATTGAGGAATTTTTTCATTCTTGCCACACATTTTTTTTCATCCAGAGCAGGCTTGTTCAATGCTTCATACAAATCAATAATGTACTGATAAACATCTTTCATTGTTGGTCTAAAGATTGACACCCCCGATTGAGCTTCACGAATCTGTCTGAAAATCCATGGATTTCTAATCGCAGACCGACCCACCATTACCCCATGTGCTCCAGTCTGCTCCTTTAAAAATAATGCGGATTTTGAAGAAGATACATTTCCGTTTAACAAAACTGGACAATTTACAAATTCCCTTGCTTTAGAAACATGTGAGTAACTCGGATCAGAACGATATCCACCGAGCACAGTTCGGGCATGTAGGCTCAATAAGTTAACTTCATATTTATTAATTGAATTAAGTAATTCTTCAAAAAATCGATCATCTTCAAACCCAATTCTCATCTTAACCGTTAGGAGCGAATCCACCTCCACTCTGAGCATGTCTAAAATCTCGCTCACCCGACCAGGTACCCTGAGCAAACCACCACCCACATTTTTTCTGAAAACTCGAGGTGCCGGACATCCGAGATTTAAATCAATTCCGGCGACAGGATATGCCATCAAATCCTTAACCGTTCTTCGGAGATCGGAAATATTTTCCCCAATTAATTGTGCAAAAACAGGACGATCAGTGGGATTTTCGGTAACAGCCGACAAAATTTCCGGGTCAATTCGTGAATTTGCATGAACCCTAAAAAATTCCGTGAAGAAAAAATCAGGTGCTCCCCTCTTTGCGATTACCTTCATGAATGGCAAACTGGTTACATCCTGCATAGGAGCCAGGGCAGTTGGCCACTGACCATCGACAAGAGAAGGAGGAATCGATTTCAAAGAAGAAGAATCAAACGATTCAAGGCATGAAATCATGAATCGAATAAATTTAAGTTAACTTAATCCTGCTTACGAAGAATTCTTTCAAGGATTTCAGACATATCCTCGACATTTTCCAAAACTTTATTCGCCACATGGATGGGTTGCTTCATTTGCAATGCCAATACTATAGAATCACTGGGTCGGGCATCTAATTCGATTATCTTCTTACCTAACTCATTTTCCATCCTTAAAATAATACGGGCAAAGAAGGTTCCCTCATCCACATCGTTTATCAAGACCCGTTCGATGCTTGTTTCCAGCCCACGCAAAATCAGACCAATTAGATCATGCGTTAACGGTCTTTCCTTCTTCACCTGATTTATTGTCATGTTGATAGCATTACCGATCGACGGGTCCACATAAATCACAAAGGTCTTATCGTCATTACCCAAGAAGATTGCACATCCATTGGAAGTTGGCATTACTCCTTTTACGGTGACTTCCACAGAGTCATTATTCATGGATTTATTATTCCTTTTCTTTGCTTGATTCGCAAGCAATATTCATTTCTTTTTTTATCCTCATGATCAAGAATCCATCAGAGCACAAATTAACAAATCTATACCTTATAGGTTTCATGGGCACGGGAAAAAGTTCTGTGGGGAAAGTGGTTGCTGAAAAACTTGGTCTCCGCTTTATCGATTCGGATGTGGAAATTGAAAAGGAAACCAACTTATCCGTTTCTCAGATCTTTTCCTCTTTGGGAGAAGCAAAATTTCGAGATTTGGAAAAGAATTTTATAAACCAAGGACACCCTTCGAGTGACTGCTTGATATCTTGCGGTGGCGGACTACCGATTCAGTCCGGAATGATGAATATCTTAAAAAACAAAGGGCATGTTTTTTGTTTATCTGCAACCCCCGAGACAATTTACCATAGAACAAAAAATAATTCAGACCGTCCGCTTCTTCAATCTCCTGCCCCTATGGCAAAAATCAAAAAACTCATTTTGGAAAGGGAAGAAATCTACTCTCAAGCCGATCATATTATATCATCCGAACAGAGAAGTATTCAGACGATGGCTGAAATTATTATTCAAAAATATCGCGAAGCAAACGATATCAATCGCTAAAATATTGCTTGGCAATTTCCAGAAAACTATCTGGTGGACGAACCACTCTACCCTCAACAGAAACAAACGCATGCTGAGTGGAACCGGTTGCGAGTAAAATATCTCCTCTCTTAACAACATAAGAAGCTTCAATCCGTGCAACAGGTAATTTTTCTATCCGTACCGTGATTTTTAACCGATCATCAAACACGGCAGGCAATTTAAAACTTGCTTCACATTTTAAAACGGGAAGAAAAAAACCATCTTTTTCAAGTTCTGAATAAGGACATCCCAATTCATCAAGCAATGCCACCCGGGCAACCTCAAACCAGATAAAATAATTTGAGTGATAGACCACGCCCATTTTATCGGTTTCTTCATAACGCACTCGAATGTCAACGCTTGCCGAAAGCATAATCTTTCTCTACTCCAGAAGACCTACAATATGCAACGAATGAATTTTTAAATGGCTATTTCCAAAAAAGAACGCTCCTTTTCAATTTGGATCGGAATTGCCATTGGAGTCGCCCTGTCATCCATGCTTGTTCGCTATGCCCTTCAAAAAAAGGCCGAACAGACAAGAGAGAGGCCGGGAAATTATCAATCTTTGAAATGTGCTTCTGATGGATCCCCATTTTCTCCTATTCCTGATGCAATTTGCTCAAAAATACCTCATGGAATTGTTGTCTTTTTTGAAAATAACCAAACTACCCATGATTCAAATCTCACCCTTCCGATCAAGTCTTGGGTTATTGAATCCGCTGGATCCTTCCGTTCAGAAAGACTTTTCATCCTGGCACAGGAAATTAATCCCGGCCCAAAATACGAGTTTTATCGTGCTTCCGAGCTTTACCTGACGCCGGTTAAAGGATTGGAAATTTCTACATTTGAAAAAGAATTAAACGAGGACAAATTCAAGATAATTGGAGAAAACTCCCAATCTGGTGAGTGGATTTTGCAAATTAAGAATTTTTCCCCACTTGCTTTTCGAAAAACGATAGAGGATTTCAGTTACAAAAAAGACTCAATTTTATCAGTTCGATCAATCCCATGGAGTCCCGCACGCTAAGCTAAACTTAACCTTTATCTCGTTGACCCTTAAGGTTTTTTTTGGTTTAATAGCACTGTTTTGCTCTGTGCAAATTCTTGTAAAATATTTAAATAACTTAAACTAAATCCTTCCCTCTATCGTGAATGTAGAAATAAAAGATGCGGGTGACGCTCGTAAAATTGTCAATGTGACTTTCGACTCGGACGAAATGTCTTCCAAAGGCAAGGAGGTTTGCAGGGAATTTAGCCGAATGGCCAACATTCCAGGTTTTCGAAAAGGTAAAGCCCCTGAACAAGTTATCCGAAAAAGATTTGCCAAAGAAATACAACAGGAATTAACAAGAAAAGTTTCCACCTCCGCGTATGAGGCAGTTTTAGCCGAAAAAGATATCAAGGTATATTCTATTCTGAAAGTGGAACCCGGTAATGTAAGTTCTGAATCATCTGCCAGCATTGAAGTCACAGTTGATATCATTTCTGATTTTGAATTGCCAAAATACGAAGAATTTGAACTCACCGTTCATCCCACCGATGTATCCGATGAAGATGTGGAAAAAGAATTGAACTCTCTTCGTGACCAGCGTGCCTCTTTTGATGAAGTCGATCGGGCTTCAGAATCGGGCGATTATGTAAAATGTTCCTACGAAGGAACACTCGACGGTTCACCGGTGGCAGAACTACTTCCTGACAAACCCATGTATGGGAAGCAAACGAACACCTGGGAAGAAGCAGGTCAGGCAAAAGGTCTAGGTGTGGATGCTATCGCTCAGGCTGTGGTCGGCATGAAAAAGGATGATAAAAAAGATGTGGAAGCCGACTTTCCGGATGATTTTGAAGTCGCTCCACTTGCCGGTAAAAAGGTAAATTATTCCCTTGAAGTTCACGAAGTCCGGGAGAAAAAAGCCCCTGATGCAGAGGACGAGAATTTCCTAAAATCTCTCAAAGCTGAGAGCCTCGAAGATCTAAAGAAGAAAATTAAGGACGATCTTGTATCACGCAAGGAAAGAGAAAATATTGACGGTAAAAGGAGTCAAATCACCCAAAAGATTCTTGAACTCCCTGACTTCCCCCTCCCCCAACAGGCTGTAGAAGAAGAATCCAAAGCCATTTTCCAATCCAACATTCAACGGGCTGCCCAGCAGGGTGCAAAACAGGAGGACATGGAATCGAAAAAAGATGAACTTTGGAAAGAAGCCCAGACACAAGCACTGGCAAGAGTAAAAATCACCATCATGCTTGGACAAATCGCTGAGATTGAAAAAGTCGAAGTTACCAACGAAGACTTGGCTCAGGCTGCGACCAGAGAAGCAATGATGATGAGGACGGACCCAAATACATATGTTCAGGAACTCGTCAAGGACCAAGTACGCTTAAATCGATTGAGACAGGATATTTTACACGACAAAACTCTTGAACTTATGTCGTCCAAAACAAAAGAAAAACTTGCCGAAGCAGAGGAAAAAACTACCGAAACGAAAGAGAAACCTGCAAAGACTAAGAAAAAGAAAACAAAGTAACTTTTAAAATAACCAAAGCAAAATAGATTATAAATATGGGAGCCTATTTACCATTACCGTATGTATACGAACGTGAAGGACGCCAAGAGCGTGCCTGGGATATTTATAGCCGCCTACTTCGTGATCGAATTGTTTTCATCGGTACACCAATTGATGATTATGTGGCCAACTCCATTATCGCACAGCTCTTATTCCTCCAAATGGAAGATCCAAAAAAAGACATTCATGTGTATATCAATTCACCGGGGGGCAGTGTCTCAGACGGCATGGCAATTTATGACACCCTTCACTTTCTCGAATGTGATGTGGTAACTTATTGCATAGGCATGGCCGCAAGTATGAGCACAGTTCTCCTTGCTGCCGGAACCCCAGGTAAACGCTTTGCTCTTCCTAATAGTCGTGTTATGATTCATCAGCCAAGTGGTGGAGCCGGCGGACAAACCTCGGATATTTCTATTGCCGCTAAGGAAATTCTTCGTTGGAGACAAACAATTAACGAAATTCTTTCCCAGCATAGTGGAAAAACCATTGAACAACTCGAAAAAGATTCCGACCGGGACTATTACATGTCTGCTGAAGAAGCCCGTGATTACGGATTAGTGGACGAAGTAATTTCCAAAAAACCCAAGGAATAAATTTCCTTTTACCATGGCGAAACCGACGAAAATCAATTTTTGCTCATTCTGTGGGAAACCACAGGGCGAAGTAAAAAAGATGATCGCCGGACCCGCCAGCGTTTTTATTTGTGATTCCTGTGTTCGTGTATGTAAAACAATTATCGATCGCGAACTTGGGGAAACCCCATCCTCTCAAGTCAGGGAATCTTCTGGCGAAAAACCAGTCTTTAATCTTCAAAGGCCAAGTGCGATCAAAGCTTTTCTAGATCAGCATGTGATTGGCCAAGAACATGCAAAAAAAGTTCTCTCCGTTGCAGTCCATAATCATTACAAACGCCTGGCATCTGAATTAAATATTGGGGAAAACAAACTCGATCAATTCTCTTCCGGTGAATTAGATGATGTTGAAATTGAAAAAAGTAATGTCCTTCTTATTGGACCCACTGGTAGTGGGAAAACTTATCTCGCACGGACACTAGCCCGTATGCTTGATGTTCCCTTTGCCATTGCAGATGCAACTACTTTAACTGAAGCAGGATATGTCGGTGATGATGTGGAGAACATTGTACTTCGCTTATTACAGTCAGCTGACCACAATGTGGAAAAAGCACAGTGTGGAATTATCTATGTGGACGAAATCGATAAGATCGGTCGCAAAACTGATAATGTTTCCATAACTCGTGATGTATCTGGTGAAGGAGTTCAGCAAGCACTCCTCAAAATTCTTGAAGGTACAATTTGTAATGTTCCCCCGCAGGGCGGAAGAAAACATCCAAATCAAGAATATATCCAACTCGACACTTCAAATATTTTATTTATCTGCGGAGGTGCCTTCGTGGACATCGATAATATTGTTGAACAACGGACTGGAAACCGAATGGTCGGATACTCTGCTGAAAAGCGAAAAGAGGCCCAGGAACTCCTTGCCGAAGTCAAACCTGAAGACTTGGTCAAATATGGGCTTATTCCTGAATTCATTGGCCGTTTACCCGTGGTATCTGTCCTTGAAGAACTTTCTAGAGATGAACTTGTACGGATTTTAAAGGAAACTAAGAACTCGCTCCTTAAACAATATCGGAAACTCTTCCTTATGGAAGGAGCCCACCTACGCTTTACCCGCGAAGCAATTCTGGCAATCGCTCAACAAGCTGTAGAAATGAAGACCGGTGCCCGTGCTCTTCGGTCAATCATGGAAACTATCATGCTTGATGTCATGTACGACCTGCCTGCTATTGAGGGTGCAGTCGAAGTGGTTATCAGCGCAGGAGTGGTCAAAGGAAAAGGAAAAGCCAAGATTAATCCTATCCCAACCGAAAAAAGGGACGCCGCCTAAGCCTAAATTTATTCAATTTAAATTATAATATTTCTTTTGTGGGATGAGGAAGGAGTTCGGGCGGGCCGAACCGGATTATGATTTCCTGAATTAATTCCTTTGGAGTAATCTTTCCCACAAAGCCAAGAGTGTTAAATAAATGAAATAAGTAATTCCAGGCAATTTTTAAATAAACCGGGTTAAATGGACATTTACGAAAATGAAGAGTTAACCATTTTAACCTAAATACAT
>NZKY01000158.1 GCA_002694035.1 Opitutia bacterium | reverse complement strand
GCAGATGGAGAAGATAAAGTACATTTTGCATGTAGGTCCTGTGACAAACTGTTTGCATTAAAAGACACTACTGAAGATATTCCACCAGCAAAGGTTCCCAAAGGATTCACAGTCCAAGGCTTTGAGGTGATGCTCTACGGGATTTGCCCGAAGTGCGAATAAAGGAAACAAGCTTAGAAAGAAAAGCGCAACCCTACTCTGGCCTTTCTTCCCTCCCCAGGATACAAACCGGTTCCAAAAGCGGTAGATACGTACTCTTCGTCCAATAGATTTTCCACGCCACCAAAAAGAGTGGCACTTTCTGATAATTCATAATTTATGCCCATATCATATAGCCAATAATCTTTCATTTTGACCGCGCTATTTGAAAAATCGCTCCCGCGAAAGCTTTCTCCTACATACGATCCTCCCAAATTTAACCATAATGAATCTACAGGGTGCAACTCGATGTATAACCTAAGTAAGCTTTCTGGAACCAAAGGTACTCTTGACCCCGCATAATTACCTTCTTCGAATGTGGCTTTTACATACTCATAGCTTATACCTGAACGGATCGAATCGGTTATCTCCCAATCGATGGAAAAATCCAAACCCATGCGACGATTTTTCGGTAAATTTACATTGGAACCAAACAGACCTACAAGGGGGTCATATATAATTTCATCCTGCATCCATTGTCTAAAAATTCGGCCGCTTAGGAAGATTCGGTCTATGCTCCAATCCGTTCCCAATTCGACTTCGTACCCGTTTTCGGGCTCAAGGTTTTGATTAATCGCTGGAGTACCGAAATCCATATATTCATCTGTTGCCGGATAGCGGTAAAATCGGCGAATGGTCACATAGGCTCGATTCTCTTCTCCAAAATGACGAATCAGACCAACGCCTCCTGCCCATTCGTCCTTATTTACTTCATTCAACTGAGTACCTGAATAAACTCCAGAATTTTCCGCCCTCTCCACCCTGAAGTTCCCGTTCAGATTCCATTGCTCTGATAGCGGTAATCCGGTCGAGCTAAAAAAAGCCAAAGTCTTTCGCTCATATTTCGAGTCTCCATAGTTTGTCTTTGCATCCAAATTATCCTTCGATAAATCGAAACCGAACAACCAGTCGACCTCTTTTGAATAGTAATGCAATACAGGGCTGTAAGAAAAAGTTTCGTAAATAGTGTCAGCGAGGTAACCTCCAAATGGAACACTCGGCATATTGACGCTTACCTCACGATCCTGATATCCCAATCTGTTTTCCAAAAGCCATTGATCATTGATATCATAGCTCAATCCTGCCCTCGCATGGGCAGATCTTTCATCCCCCTTGTCGTTGGGATTGGTGGTTTGCCTCCGGTTAGAAGCCAAAGCACCGGCATTCAAATCTCCCGGCAAACCAAAATCGCTACTCGACAAACTCCAAGACAAATAACCCTTAACATCAGATTCGCTTCCCCAATCCAGTCTAACTCCACCTGCGTCTGTTTTAAAATCTCCGTTAACACGATATCCATCTGACTCAGCCCGTTCCCCAAAAATCGTTAGTCCAATTCCCCCAAACCATTGAGAATACGAACCTCTAGCATTGAAAGTATCAAAACTTCCGGCACTGGCTTCCAGTGAACCAGAAGGCTCTACATTTGGGAGTTTGGTATTGATTTTGATTACCCCGCCTACTGCATGGTTTCCGAAGGTTCCTGACTGCCCACCACGAATTACCTCGATCGACTCAACCAGTCCCAATGGTATGGAATACCAATCGATTGCAGACATGTCGATCGCATTTACTCGATGCCCGTCTAAAAGTACCAAAGTACGAAGCCCTCCGTTCTCCCCAAACCCACCCATGGCAACGGAGGCTCTTGCTGAATTTCCAGAAGTTGATCGCACCTGCAAGTTTGCTTCCCTTCTTAGTAATTCGACTAAATCAACAGCACCAGACTGCTCAATATCAGCTTGATCAAGTACTTGGATTCGGGCAGGTAAGTTCTCGGAGGCTGTTTCTAGCCTAAGGGCGGAAACCTCCATCGGTTCCAATGCATCAGCATCTCCGTATAAAAAAGAACCCATGATCATTGCGGTTACTATCGTTATCCAACGTAAGAAATAAGTAAAACTAGACATCTTCTTATTGATAATTGATTCTCAATTCTTGTAAACAAAGAATACACTCTGGCAATAAGCTAAAAGCAAAATTATTAAAGGAATTAAAAACGATTTAATCCCTAGAATTAATAAACATCTTTAAGATAACGCTTTTCTTTTTGAAGTGATTTTACCCATGTAGCAGAATCATCCTCACTCATTGCACCATGCTTCTGTGCAATAGTTCTTAAAGCCGAGTCAACATCCTTTGCCATACGCGAAGCGTCTCCGCAAACATAAAAGACTGCACCTTCATTCAACCATCTCCAAAGTTCAGCTCCTTTTTCTATCATCTTATGCTGAACATATATTTTTTCATCCTGATCTCTTGACCAGGCTAAGTCGAGTTCTTTAAGTAAACCACCTTTAAGATAGTTTTCCCATTCATCCCCGTAAAGGTAATCAGTCTTTTGAGAACGATCACCAAAAAACAGCCAGTTTTTACCTCTTGCACCGGTGACTTTCCTTTCTTCTATAAATGCTCTAAATGGTGCGATACCTGTTCCAGGCCCAACCATAATGATTGGTTTATCACCATCTGCAGGTAGTTTAAAATTCTTATTAGGATGGAAATAACATGGAATAGTATCCCCCACCCTTTCTGCTAAGTAAGAAGAACACACCCCTTTTCTTTTTCGCCCATGAGTGTCATATCTTACTACAGCAATCGTGAGATGTACTTCCTCAGTGTGTGCGGACAGACTTGAAGCAATTGAATATAACCTTGGAGGCATTGGACGAAGTAAAGATATAAGATTATCAACCGATAAGCCTCTTTGTGGAAATTCCAGAAATAAATCGATCAACTCCCTTCCCCACATATAATTTATAAGATCTTCTTTGTTTTCGACTAACAGTAATTCACTTAAGCGTGGTGCGTTCGCAATTTCATTAAACTTCTTAATTTGAATTTTACTTAAAACGGTACATGCGAGTCTCTGTTGTAGAACCTGACTTAAAGATATTTCCTCTCCAGCTATTTCAACTTTTTCATTTCCATTGAAGTCCAAAGTGTTAAGTAAATCATCAACAACGTCAGGACAGTTCATAGGTAGGACACCAAGAGAATCTCCAGGTTCATAATCTAAACCGCTCCCTTCAAGAGATAATTCAAAATGCCGAGTCTCCTTATCTGAACCTTCAGTCAATAATCGATTAACTAATAACCTTGAAGAATATGGGTTAGACTTTGAATAAATGTGTTCTCCAGATGCGGTTGTCATAGGCAAAGTTGATTTTATCTTTTATACGCATTTTACACCCTTGAATCCAAGCGTAATTTAAAGTTTTTTATATCTTATATTTGATCAATTTCTTTAGAAAGAATAATTTATGTTAAATGTGTTGGGATGTTAAGTTAAGTCTTGAAGAAAGAAGAAAATGGGGAGAAGAGATTCTTCGGCACTCATTTGACGAGAAAGAGTGGCAGCAGGCAAGATCTGCATTGTTGAATTTACTTGCTTCAGAAAATCTACATGCGAACGAAAATTCTATACGCTCTTACATTTCCTGTTGCGCTGAAGCAGTAGGAAGTAGTTATCCTCTTCCATCACTTGAAAAAACTGTTATCGAATTTTTTCAAGAACACGGGATGGATAATGCGACCTCTGCCTGAGAAATCTATAAGTTTTGGTGAGCCTTTGTGACTTCCACATATTTCAAGGACCAATCTTTTATTTTTTCTCTTTTGATTAAAGATAGTTGCTTTTTTATTTCACCAGGAACTCCAGCCACCAAGGAACCCTCCGGCACACTCATTCCTGCAGGAACTACGGTTCCAGCAGCGATAATTGATTGTTTACCAATTTTGGCACCATCGAGGACTGTCGAATTCATACCAATCAAACATTCATCTTCAATTTCACATGCATGGATGATTGCTCCGTGACCAACGGTTACATGATTTCCGACTACCAATGGATAGTCATCCGATAAATGTCCAATAACCCCGTCCTGTAAATTGGTATAAGAACCAATATCAATAAAGTTTATATCCGCTCGTAAAACACATCCATACCATACACTTGAGAAAGATCCAATTCGAACATCACCGATTAGTGTTGCGTTTGGTGCAGTCCAACAAAATTCACCTAGTGATGGTGTTTTTAGTAAATATTTCCTTAAACGATTATTTACATTCAAGGATCTGAAATCAAATTAGTTATTGGCAAGCTTCACACTCTTCGCCATTCATCATAGCTTCAATACTACAAGCTTTAATCTCAGCTTCAGAATACTCTTTTTTCGCAGAAGGTTCACTGGCAACATCACCAAGTGGTTTCGATTGCGACATAGAAACAGTCGCCTTTTCGATATTGGATGCACCAAGTGTACGAAGATAATAAGTTGTCTTTAGTCCTTGTCTCCATGCAGCCCGGTACATATGCGAAAGTGATTTCATGTCAGGTTTACCTAGAAATAGATTAACAGATTGAGACTGATCGATCCATTTTTGACGGCGTGCTGCTGCAGCAATCACATATTCAAAGGAAACATCGAAAGCGGTCGCATACTTTTTCTTAATGTCATCTGGAATTTTATCAATTGAAGCTAACTCTCCGTCAAAATACTTTAATTGATCCGACATTTCACTGTCCCAAAGGTTAAGTTCTTTCAGGTCGTTGACAAGATAACGGTTTAGAACCATGAAGTCACCGGACAAGTTACTTTTAACAAATAGGTTTTTGTATGTAGGCTCAATACATGGTGAAGAGCCCATAATGTTTGAAATTGTAGCAGTTGGGGCAATCGCAATTACATTACTGTTTCTCATGCCATGTTTAGCAATTTTATCACGAACGACTGACCAATCCATTTTTTCACTCTTAGGAACATCAATCGCACTACCTCTCTCGTCTTCTAGAATTGATATGGTATCTTGAGGTAGAATCCCACGATCCCACTTGGAACCACGAAAAGATGAATAAGTTCCACGCTCGCTAGCCAAATCACTAGATGCTTCGTAGGCATAATAACAAATAGCCTCCATAAATTCATCGTTGAATTCAACCGCCTCATCTGAAGAGAACGAAATGTCTTTAACAAAAAGGGAATTCTGCAATCCCATAACACCGAGGCCAATTGGGCGATGCCTCATGTTTGAAGTTTTTGCTGCCTCTGTAGGGTAGAAATTTACATCAATTACATTATCCAAAGCACGAATCGCAATACGGATCGTGTCTCTCAATTTATCATGATCAAGAGATCCATCAGATTTCAAATGAGAGTCCAAAACTACAGAACCTAAATTACAAACCGCAGTTTCATCTGCACCAGTATTAAGAGTAATTTCGGTACATAAGTTGGAGCTGTGTATCACGCCAGCATGATCTTGGGGACTTCGAACATTACAGGTATCCTTGAAAGTTATCCAAGGGTGACCTGTCTCAAAAATCATTTTGAGCATCTGCTTCCACAGATCAATTGCAGGCATCGAATGCGACCAAATTTCACCATTCTCGGCTTTCAATTCATATTCTTTGTATTTTTGATCAAATTCTCTGCCGTATAAATCATGCAAATCTGATACTTCATTACTCCTGAACAGTGTCCAATTTTCACGAGCTTCCATTCTCTTCATGAAGAGGTCAGGAATCCAATTTGCGGTGTTCATGTCATGAGTTCTTCTTCGATCATCACCTGTGTTCTTACGAAGCTCTAAAAATTCCAAAACATCACAATGCCATGACTCGAGGTAAGCACATCCAGAACCTTTTCTTTTGCCGCCTTGATTGACTGCACATAATTGATCATTATGCATTTTAAGAAATGGGATAACTCCCTGACTCTCTCCATTCGTTCCCGCAATATGACTTCCCGTTCCGCGAACTGAAGTCCAACTTCCTCCTAAACCACCTGCCCACTTCGAAAGAAAAGCATTCTCGGCGATACCTCGATACATAATAGATTCAATTGTATCATCAACTTTGTAAAGATAGCAGGAAGAAAGCTGAGAATGAGGTGTACCAGAATTGAAAAGAGTTGGAGTAGATGAACAAAACCTTCTACTTTTGTATAAATTATAAAGAGAGATAATCTGGTCTTCTGGTTTATTCTCATGTGCGAAGATTCCCATAGCCACTCTCATCCAAAACAACTGCGGGGTTTCGAGACGGCACGGCTTTTTTTCTGTTTTATCAATGACAAGATATCTATCGTAGAGAGTTTGAATTCCTAAATAATCGAAGTCTAAATCGGCGGATGGATCAATTGCATCAGCTAATTTCTGAATGTTAAGCTTAAGCAACTTTTCATCAATTCTTTTAATGTCAACGCCTCTCTTAAGGTAATTTTTCAATCCGTTGGCGTGAAAGGATTTTAAGTCTTCTATTGTGTTGACTGATATATCCCAGCCCAAAGCTTCCTCGTATATATATGTAAGTAAAATACGTGCAGCAAACTTAGCGAAATCTCCATCCTTTTCGATTAATGTCTTAGAGTTAAGAATTATTGTTTTACGCAAATCTTCGCTACTTATCTCAGAAAAAACAGACTTTCTTAAACACTCCTCTATTTCGTCAGCATTTAAGCATAAATCTAAGCCGATCGAGGCGAAGGCTATTCTCTTTTTTAAATCGATGCCGTCCCAAAAGAAGGTAGACCCATCCTCTTTTTGAACGACTATCATAGAGTCCTGCTTTACCTCATCATGTACGGAACCACTCTCCCTTTCAATACGACGGCGTGCTCTGTATAAAATATATGATTCAGCTACTTTAAAATGACCGGTTCGCATTAGTTCTTCCTGAACAAGATCTTGTACATCCTCTATATTAATAAATGCTTGTCCTGTGGCCAAAGCTTTGCGTGTGACCTGCTTGGCAAGATCAACGGCTGGCTCGGAATCCAATTGAAGGGAGAGGAATGCTTTACGAACAGCAACTTCAATTTTAGATGCATTCCAGGGAACCACCTGACCGCTTCTGCGAATCAAACGAACCTGGTCTACCATGTGTTCGTCTGTGATAGAAGTACCGTCATTCGATCGACAAATAACCAAACTTTTAGCAACATCATATGCGTCGTTTTCGACTAGTGCCTTTTCTATAAGTCGATACAATTCGTCAAAGGAGAGGCGGGGGGCACCGCCTTCCTC
>NZKY01000157.1 GCA_002694035.1 Opitutia bacterium | reverse complement strand
TGATTTTTACAGTTTGGAAATTTTCTATCCATGGGAGTCTCAACAGAGTCTAGCTACCTTTCTTTCTTTTGGACTTTTTTCTATTTTTGTATCCACCCTAGCGGGTTTTATTCCCGCGTGGCGTGCTGCTCGTTTAAAACCCGCTGATTCCTTAAGAAATGAATAAATCAGATGAAATCATTTTAAAGGCTGATGGACTTGCAAAAGGTTTTCATTTTGAAGATGAAAAAATACAGGTTTTAGAAAATATTCAACTTGTGCTTGAAGTCGGAAAATCAATTAGCATACGAGGGAATTCGGGTTGTGGTAAGACAACATTATTAAATTTATTATCAAGACTTGAGTCGGCAGATCGTGGAACGATCTATTGGGGAGAATTTAAAATAGATGCTTCTCTACCATGTTCCTCAAACGAAGGGGTTAGAAGAGCTAACTTTCTCGGAGTTGTTTATCAGGCATATTATTTGATACCAGAGCTTAATGTTCTCGAGAATGTATTAATGGCTTCCAAGCTTGCTGGTTCTGATTTAAAGAGCTCTATTGAAAGAGCAAGGGAGCTTCTTGATAAAATGGGAGTTGGCAATAAGGAAAAGCAGGTTCCAACAAAATTATCTGGTGGTGAAAGACAAAGGGTTGCCATCGCCCGTGCCATGATCAATCGACCAAAATTACTTCTTGCAGATGAACCGACTGGTAATTTAGATGAAAATACAGGAGGGGAGGTGATGGAACTATTGTTAAAAAGTTGTGATACAGAGAAAACTGCACTTGTTTTGGTCACTCATAATCCAAGTTTTGCCCAGAAAACCTCCGAATCTTATTTTTTGGAGCATGGTAAACTTAATTTAATATGAGTTTTAAATTTTGATGAAGAGCCAAAATCAAAAGAAAATAAAGTGTGGAGTTGCTGGGGTTGGTTATTTGGGTCAACATCATGCAAGAATTTATAATGAATTGGATCAATGTGAGTTGGTGGGAGTATTTGATCCTGATCATAAAGTGTTGGAAAAAATTTCTGCTGAGCAAGATTGTGTTGCTTTCAAAAGTTTAGAAGAGTTGGCTCGCTCTTGTGAGGCTGTAAGCGTTGTAGCCCCTACAGATCTACATGCCGAGGTATCAATTCCAATCATGCAAGAGGGTTGCCATGTTTTAATCGAAAAACCACTCTGCGTTAATCTTCAAGAAGCCGAGAAAATTTTGGAAGTTGCACAACAAAATAGTTCAATTATTCAAGTTGGTCATATAGAGCATTACAATCCAGTGATGACTTTTTTGGAGAAAGCGGTTAAATTACCAAAATATCTGACTGTTGAGAGATTAGCACCATTTCAAACACGTGGTACCGAAGTCGGAGTTGTTTTGGATTTGATGATTCATGATATTGGTATTGTTATGGCTCTGGTTTCCTCTCAAATATCTAAGATTGACGCAATTGGTGTCCGTGTCCTTTCTCCTAGCGAGGATATAGCAAATGCTAGAATTGTTTTTGAAAATGGTTGTGTTGCTAACTTAAGTGCAAGTCGTGTTAGTGAAAAAAAAGCAAGAGAGATCAGGGTTTTTCAAGACAGTGGATATTTATCTCTCGATTTTATGAATCAAAAGGGGCATTTAATCGAAAAAAGGGATCGCTCGTTAAATAAAATAGATGTTCCAGTAGATAAGGGAGAACCTCTTGCACTCGAATTAGAGTCTTTCGTTAATTGCGTAATTGAATCAAAAGTTCCTAAGACAGATGCAAAGTTTGGCAAATCTGCTCTTGATGTTGCGTTGTTCATTACGAAGCAGATAAATTCAGCTCTATAGTCAAATGCGAGAAATTAACTTTTCCTCACCGGATTTTGACAGGATTGATCTTTTAATTATTGCCGGAGAAGCTTCTGGAGATGAGCATAGCTCGCTTATTGTGGGTAAGATAAAAGAAAGGTTACCAAAAATTAAATTAGCTGCAATTGGTGGTCGATGCTTAGAAAAAAAAGGTGCTCATTTGGTATACCCCTTAGTTGATCATGCAGTTGTTGGAGTTTTTGAAGTTTTAAAAAATTATAATCTTTTCAAAAAAATATTTTCCAAAACAATTTCATGGATAAAAAAATATAATCCGGAAGTGATTCTTTTGGTAGATTATCCAGGTTTTAATTTAAGATTAGCCAAGGAACTCAAAAAACAAGGATTATCTTCAAAAGGAGGAGGAGAGATAAAAATTCTTCAGTATATTAGCCCTCAATTATGGGCATGGAAGTCAAAAAGAAGATTTGAAATGGAGAAAATATTGGATTCTCTTGGCGTTTTATTTCCTTTTGAAATCGAATGTTATCAAGATACAAAATTGAATGCTTTCTTTGTTGGTCATCCTTTTGCAGATCGAGATTATAACTCACCTTTTTTGTATGACCCTAATGGGTCTCTCTTGATGCTTCCAGGAAGCCGGGAGCAAGCGGTTGGTCGGATTTTACCCTCCTTTCTACAAGCTTATCAAATCCTTCTTCGAAAATTTCCTCAGATCAAAGCGAAAATTTTGGTTCCTAGTAAAAAGATAAGAAATTTAGTGATGAATTTAATGGATGATTTTCCAAATTTGAAAACTAATGTGGAAATAATTGAAAAGATTTCGTCTTTAAAAACTTGTGGTGCGTGGATGAGTTCGGGTACTATGTCCTTAGCCTGTGCTTTTGGTGGAATTCCAGGTGTTATTGCATATCGGGCTCATCCAATGACTTATCTTCTCGGTAAATTTTTGGTGAAAGTCCCTTATTTGGGGATGGCCAATATATTACTTAGAGAATCTCCCCCATATCCAGAATTTATTCAAGGTAAAGCGAATGGGAAAAATTTGTCTTTCTCGATGGAAAGAATTTTAAAAAACGACCAAATTGGTTTTGAGTTTGAAGCAATTTCAAAAAAGTTGGTTGAAATGCTAAAAGCAAGGGAGCAAGAAGCTGTTGATTGGATTCTTCAAGAAACTATGCTAGGTTGAATCATTTGATCCCAAAGCTTCTGTGCCCTTTGCCCTAGAATACTTTTACATCGTTCTACTTCAGACATTCTTGATTTAAGATTTTTATTAGCGATCTCCGAAACATCATCCATGTTGTAGAGAAATACATTATCAATTTTTGATACGCTTTCTTCGATATTACGAGGAACTGATGCATCAATTAGAAAAAGGGGTTTTGAAGGCCTTTTTTTCATGGAATTATATACATCATGGTAACCAAGCATAGTAAGACCACTTGTAGTTGAAGAAAGAATAACATCAAAAAGATGAAGAGAATCCTTGTACTGACTAAAAGGTAATGCAAAGCCACCAAACTTTTCAACTAACTCGTTTGGTTTGTTACGACTTAACGGACACCATTCAAAAGTTCTTCCAGTAACTGTGATAGCTTGAGAACCACGTGACTTGAAGGCTTCAATAGACATTTCGGCAACTTTGCCAGTACCAATTACCAAGAGCCTACAGTTTTCCACTTTCCCAAAAATTCTTCGTGCCAGTTCGCACAGAACATTACCTAAATTAACTTGGCCCTTTGATATACCTGTATTTGTCCTTGCCCACTTGGCAGCTTGGAAACCCTTTTGAAAAAGACGGTTTAACATCTTTCCCGAAATTTTTCTTTTACATGCATCATCGTAAGCTTTTTTTACTTGGCCTAAAATCTCAGTTTCACCAACCATTTGCGAATCAATGCCAGAAGTAACCTCAAATAAATGACTAACCACATCACAACCGCTTCTTTGGTAAGAATGACGCTTCAGAAATTCCTGTTCAATATTCTGAAAACGACTTAGATATTGAAGGACTGAATTTATTGAAAAATTTTTTTTGGAAGCACCGTAAATCTCAGTACGATTGCAAGTATTTAATAGTAAATACTCATCTAAATCTGTTAATTTTCCAAGACCATCATAAAATTCATCGATAGAATCGGGAGGCAGGCTAATTAATTCCCTTGCTGAAAGATCTGCCACTCGATGAGAGCATCCCAATACAAATAGAGATTGATTACTCGGAGAATTCATTGATGGTTAGAAGGATTATTCTCCTCGGGAGTTAAAGGCTTATTTGTGTTTTGTGATCGGGTAGAAACAAGAGAAAGGCTAGCAAATGTTATAAAAAAGAGCACAATTGTAGTTTTTGCGAACTTTGAACCGTATAGCCTTTGTCTGTAGTGCAATAGAAAAACAACCGAATAAGCGATCCATAAAAATAATGTGACAACTAACTTCCCGGATAAATTAAAATTTTCTTGATTTGCCCAATGAATACCTCCGACCAATATAGAAAAAGTGAGAAAAAGAATGCCTATTGAAAGTAAACGAATAGCTGCGATTTCTAAATCCTGAATAGGAGGAAGAAAAGATCCGAGTTTGTCGAATTTTCTAGAAAGAAGTGCTTTTCTTTGAATTAGATACATAACAGAAACCACGGACAGCAGAGAAAACAATCCGTAACTAAATATCGCAACAGAAGCATGCAATTCAATCCAAGGATTAGAAAATAATTTTGTGTAATTAACTGTCAGCCAATAATTAGGATCACAATCAGGAAGAGTGAGAACTAAAGCACCACCGAGGGAAGCAAGACCCGAGCAAAAGGTTCCTAGCATATCAAGCCGACAAAGTAATCTGACTATAAGAAAGGCAAGTATTAGGGACCATAGAATAAATTGTATTCTTTCCAGAGTATTACCCAGTGGGCATCCATGCACCTCTAATCCCCTTAGATATAATGCATGAGTATGAAAGGCGAAGCCGATTATTGTAAGAACAAAAGAAAGATTTCTTAATTGTGGCAAATCAAGCTTGAATGTCTTAAGCAAACCAAGAAAAAAGGTAAAAGAGTATATTCCAGATACAAGCCAGAGTAATTCTCGGGAATCATTAAAATCCATAGCTAAACCTTAAGCACTGGGTGAATTACTTTTGAAAAAGATATTAGAGGAGTAGACTGTATGAATTATGCGGTTTGATGAAGAGGAGATGAGCGAAAGTATTTTCTCATGGCAGCACAATCAGTGCCCTCACAATTTACACAGCAGGGTCTTATTGTAGATTTGTATTCCGAGTCGATATGTTCAATGACCAAACGAGAACATAAATCTATAAACTGTTTTTCCATGTTGAAGCAGTCAACTCTTTCAAAATAATCGACAACTTCATCTGCATAACCCCTGAATTCGATATCAATTTCATCCAAAGTTTCGATATGATCGGTAGTAAAAGCAATAGGTACCATCAAAATGGCTTTCTGTTTAGTCTCTGCAATAACGGTAGGTGTACTTGGCGTCAGCCATTTGGTCCTTTGCGGACCGACCTTGCTTTGCCAAGCAAGAGCACCCTCATGACTTAAACCCCAATCTTTGAGAATTTTTTCAATTCTTTCCATAGAACCTTGAATCTCTTCGTTGTATTTGTCCCCTTTTTGAAAGCAGTAAGATTCAGGGAGGCTATGTGCGGAGTAGATCACTCGTATATCTTGATCAACTAGATTGTGAGAAGTCTTCATTTCGTCAAATTTCCGTTTGATTAGATGAGCCCATAATTCTGAATAATCTTGTCGATCCCACCACCGATCAATAACAGAAATCTTATTTTGATACTGATTCCCATTATTAGAATCAAGCCATCGATAAGCATCGCAAAGGGATGAACCACTAGTAGAGCAACTGTGTTGTGGGTATTGAGAAAATAAGATAAT
>NZKY01000164.1 GCA_002694035.1 Opitutia bacterium | reverse complement strand
TTCGGTACAGACTTGGACAGTATAAGGTTTCTGAACAATAACATTTTTATAGTGGTCTGTTACGTCAGCCCGTTCGAAGTCTCCAGCGATGGCAGGAGAACATCCTGCCACCATTAGGAATGCTAGTATCTTTTTCATTACGCTGCCTCCGCATACTTGATAGCAGTCTGAAGGGCATCACGCTTCCGTGTCTGGTTGTATCCGAACCAACTGTTTGCCAGACGGTTCTCTTGGTTACGACCTTGGACGTGGTCCGTGATATAGGTAATGGAGTTAAACGCTTGCCACCATGAGCCCTCAGCATACTCGGCACCAGGCTGAGTATGCAGAACATCATATGCCATCTTGGCATTACGTGACAACATCTCGATTTGGTCCATACCTTTACGGATCCTCTTGTCAGATGAGCGTGGGAACACTTCATTTATGTAGTCAATATATGTATCTTGGTTAAATCTCTTTGATCCAAGGAATGAAGCAATCTCTTGGTACTTGGCCATCTTGTTAGTGGCAATACCTAGTTGTTCCTTTACAACTGATGCATCAAACATTGTACGGTGTCCGACTTTTACTTGACGGTCAGCTTTACTGTCCAATGCAAAGGTCAGTGTGTTATTACATACAACACGAATAGGAGTAAACCGAATGTCGATTGACTTGCCGTATATGTGTGGATTAGAGAACAACAGATAAGAGTCAACTCTGTCACCACCAAAAATCTCAAAAGAGTCTTTGACCTTAGCCAAGGCCCAGACAAGTTGTCCGTCCTTGAGTGATCCAGCGGTATGCATCTCCATATCACCGGCATTTACATACTCGGCGAAGAAGTCGAATGCATCCTCGTTCTGGACTGGGTTCCAATTTTCACCAACGGTGGTTAAGATCTTGCCGTCTGTCTCACGGACCAGAGCTTTCTGACCGGTGGATTTACGGTTACCGTTGTATTCAATGAAGGCTTCGACCTCTTGAACACGCCAATCAACTCCAGCTTTTTCCATCATCTGGACTGGTGTTAGATCATTTGATACAGGAACTCCAAGGCCGTGCCATGGAACCTCACCTGCATATGCCATTGTTTCTACTAGATGTGCCATTATATAATCTCCTTATGCAACGAGTGAATAACCAAGAACGAAAGAAAACAAAACAGTAAACAATACTGCCCAACAAGCTTCTGAATAATTACGCATTTTTTAGCTCCTTAAAAATCATTATTATAAGTATTATATCACAAAACTTCATGCATGTAAAGTGTTTTTTTCATTTTTATTGAAAAAAGTTTTCCAGACCTTCTGGTTCTTTTGGTAACATGAGTTCCAACTTAGGTTTACTGCGTAGGCTTCTCCAATGCCTTACAGCACCTTTTACCCTCTCTGGATATTCGCCAAGGTATGTACCTGCTTTTAGGTCTCCTTTGGTCACAAGATGTTTGTGAAAATGCTCTATAGAATCATAGTTCTGTAGAATATACTGTGCAAGTTTGTCGAATGCATGGTCTGATATCAGAGGATCATCCTGTTCATAATATGCATACGCACACATCAGATATCTTGCGATAGGATTTTTCATGCAACCTCTCTGTCGTCATTGATTAAGATTTCACCTAGGTCAATGAAATCAAACATCTGCTCATAGAAACCAATCATGTCGAGATCTTCTGCGGTTGGATTAGTTTTCGCAACCAAGAACTCATATTCTTTTTGACATCTGGTTAATGTGCTCAATTTAATTATATTCTTCATGATCCTAACCTTTCAAAACCAAGTGGTGCAACAACAAAACAACGACCGCGGTCATCACGAATAACATCGCCAACTGAGATCGAATGCATATTCTTGTCAGCATACGAAAAACGTTCTATCTTTTCCTCAGGACCAATGTTACCGATTTGGAACACTTCGTTAAGGTTGTCAGCTTCGATAGCAGCAACTTCCTCGTATGATGACAAAAAGAATACTGGATCGACCTCACCGAGGATACGTGCATCCATGGCTGCCTTTTCATTCTTAGCATCTTTAGTGATTTGACAAACTGTGTATTTCATTCTTAGCTCCTATAAATACCTCGTGGTTCTATTATATCATACTTTAGAGATAATGTAAAGTGTTTTTTACAAAAAAATGAAAAAAAGTTTAATTCATCTTGATTACCAGATTGATAAGCCCAAGTGGCGAGATATCTTTTATGATAACATACAACAGGGGCAGTGGCATTGGTCAGTGCCACGGAGACAAGAGTTGTTTTGGTATCAGCTCATGATACACGACAACAATCCTATAAAAGAGTTGACCAAAGAAGTTGAGATGGATTTAAACATCTACGGTATGAATAATTTTCCTAGGTTTTCTTATCAGTTTCCTAATACGTTATTACAGCACCATAAAGATGAAGACAACATGGTGTCCATAAACATAAATCTATTGGATACGATTCCAATGATTCACATAGAGCATGAACCTTATCCATACGAATGTGCATTTATCCAAGTGGGTCAAAAAATGCATGGAGTTGAAAAGGATCCAAATCATAGATTGATCCTTAAATTCTGTCTAAGACATCCTTGGGAAGAAGTTTATGATAGATTAAATAATTTTGGATTGATTATGGACTGAGACACAATATGTGTTCTAATTTCAGACCCACAGTTTATAAATGTGTGTGGTAACATAGTGTCGACAAGATAAACGGACCCATCTGCCGGCAAATGGTGTAACTGTTTGTCGATTATGAACCAACAATGTTCGTTTGTTTCAAGTGGTATATGCAATCTTTTTCTAATATCTGTATGATACGAGTAACAACTTTTTGGTTTTACGTCCATCAGTCTAGTGTGAACCATACCATATTTTTCTAATATCGAATTAGTGTAATTACAGTCAAATATGCTTTGATCAAACTCATGAGATTTATGCGAATGTGTCTGAGGCCTCTCCCAACTTTTAGAACCTCCAGACCGACCTATACCAAGATAAGGGTCAAGATTACCTTTTACCCCTTGTAAACATATTTGGCCATCATAGTCTATTATACTTGTTTCTAAAAGAATTTTCTCGATATCAACTCCTTGATCAATCTTGATCACAGGGCTGGTCCATCTCTCTATAGCATCTTCGTAATCGATATCGAATATTGAAAATTTTAATAGCAGTCTTTCCTCAGGATATTCTTTTACCTCATGGCTTTGAGTAATATTTAACAAAGCACATTTATAATTTACATCACCTATGTCCTCAAAGGTTACTGGAGCTGCTTTCTTAGACAGGACTATATTAACACAGCACTTTGTATTTTGATCTCTGTGCATAGGGACTGCGGTATTGGCTTCCTGCTTATAAAATCTTGGGCGGACATCTGACGAATTAATCTTGTGAGCTATATGCTCAGTAAGTCTTTTAATTTCTGGAAAATCATCAAGGTTTGTTATGCGGCCTTGTAGCCAAGTTGGTGCATATGCAAAGAATGTTCCATTGTTATAACCACTCTCAAATGGTTTATAAGATGCAACCTTCGATTCCTTTATTAGAGATTCCGAATCGTAATCAAGATTAAGATGCGTATAGTATTCGTTCATCTATAATTTTATCCGCTATCTTAGCCATCTCTTTATGGCGTTCCTGTGTGTAGTGCAGTTCGTCATAGTCGCCCCCTGGTTGCGGCAACTCAACAACATTTGCTAAAAGCTTGAGATGATCGACATGCTGTCTTTGTCTACGATAAAGTGTTTCCATACCTCTAGCATTGTGCGCGTCATTTAAGGTATCGTTTAAAGCATCCACTACTTGGTCAAACTGAT
Source organism: Opitutia bacterium (assembly GCA_002694035.1). Lineage (GTDB taxonomy): Bacteria > Verrucomicrobiota > Verrucomicrobiia > Opitutales > Seribacteraceae > Seribacter. Next base: position 4,433 of record NZKY01000164.1, on the reverse strand, counting down.
CACGAGTTCTAAATGGCCAGCGCTTCTTATACCAATGATACATTCTATTTTCTTTTAACCAATCAGTGTATCTAACATCTTGACCCATACCACCAATGGCAATGTCATACAGATGAAATCTAAAATACGGTGGTGTGTCAAGTAACACTAGGTCTGGTTCGAACCATTTGTTATTTTCCCATTGGTCAATTAATATATCACAAGATGTACCACGAACCGCTGCATTGTGTAAATCATAGCCATATTGACTAAGATAATTGACCCATGTTTTATCTTCACCATGATGGGCATTACTTGCCCCCATAACCATTACTTTATATAAGCTCGCCACAGTACTCTGTCTCCATTATATGTACCAGGTTTCCGTCGGTGTAAGGTAGCATGGTTTTCCATGATAACCAACCGATTAGGTTTCCATTCAATCGTTGTAATATCTCTAGCAAGAATAATATCACCGAGTTGTTTGTATTTACCTTCATCATCTTTCATGAAAGGACACCATCGTGTAAAGTATCCTTTCTCATCAGCTTCAACCAAGGCCATAGGGGTTTTATTTGCCTTCATTGCATATAACCGTGCATGTGATTTCTTTTTAAACTTATAAAAAGAACCTTCATCAATTGTTTTCTTGAAGTCCATCGTTACCCATTCATACAGATATTTCTCTGCAATGGCGTCGGGTAGTCGAGTGGAGATAATCTGAGTGATTGGTGCATCTTCTTCTGCCATTTCACACCACAATGCACTGTATTTTGGAAAGTACCGAACATGAGAGCCATCTTGGTGCCATGTCTGTAAAGGCACGGTGTTAACCTCTTCCTGTGTTACCTTCTTTAGATCCAATTCTAAATCAACCGTTCCATATTCTGCACATACCTGACAAGCATCCTGAAAGGATGGAATGTCATCAATAATTTTTACCATATCAATCATATGTAATCCTCGTGAATTAGAAAGTTGTCTATCCATGATGAATATTCAACTGTGTACCCTATATCTATAAGTGATTGTTCTGTTTCTTGGCTCATAAACTCAAGGTAAAGTATAGGTTTCCATTTTGTTATAGTGCTGTACGCGCCACGTACAACGGCGTCATCTTCACCTTCTGTGTCGATTTTTATACAACTAGGTCTTAATTCGTAATCATCAAGTTTGGCTGTAGTGACTTGCATGATTTTCCAATCGTGTCCTTCTGGTATATACTTGTCCATTTTCTGTCGGTTCAAAGTAGAGTAATGTGGTATAGTCATATCAATGTGGAAATCACGGACTTCTTCTCTATCGGACAATGCCTTTTGATGAAGTATCAGATTATCTCTAGGTATAATAATAGCTTTTGGATTAGGCTCAAATGCAACTACATTATCAAATAGATCACAGTATTGATCCAACTCTATACTGTTACATGCACCAACATCCAAATATGTACTAAATTTAAATCCATATTTGTACATCATATGCATAAGGAAATATCTTAGGTGGGACGCTCTCTGCTTTTTTCTAGCAGATCTAAAATAATCAAACATCATAATAAAAAGTAGTTCTGTATAGTTCTCGTTTCTCTTCTGTTTCAAGTGTGGCATCACGCTTGTGTATTGTCATAAGTTGATCTGAAAATACGATGTCACCTTCTTCCCATTCATGGGTGTAGATATATTGTGGTTGCATCAGTCGTTCAATCAACTCATCCTTATGTGGAAAATCTGACATATGACCAAACGGGAAGTATAAAACCTTCTTTCCTGTTACTGGATGGATCCTTACAAGCTTCTTTTTCACTTTGATTAGATACCGCCCCGACTTTAATTGTTTGGCACTAAAGTTTGGATCAAAGAGCCCTGCCTCTAATCCTTCACGTGTACGAAAATTCCACTTATCAAGTTTGATTACATCTTCCATATCAAGGTCACCTGCTCCGGTATAGATCCGACCACCGTCCTTGATGTTATGAATATTGGACATTGTAACCCAAACACTATCCAACTCCTCTTTTAGAGATTCTGGTAGGTCTCGGTACATATTAGTACAATGTGCCCAGATTGTAGGAGCATTTTTAATTACCTTTTTACCCCACAGACATACAACTTCTTCTGGATCAACACAGAACATATTATTGCAGTGCCAATCTAAGAAACCACGACTAAACAAACCTTGTTTGCCATTCGGTAACTTTTTATTCGTAACACGAAATATGATAGGATAATCTTCGTGACATGCGTGGATGCCGGATTCCTGGTGTTTACCCCACGTTAGATTTTTTTGGTAGAACTCTTCGTCAGACATATGCTGATTTTTGAGTACTACGATCCCTTCTTCAGCGACTTTCTGTATCAACTCGTTCATATATTTCTCTTTTCAATTTACCATAAGGTATGATCAATGAAAAACTTCCCGACTCTACCGCATGAACATTTTTTACGTTATCAAATATGGCCACGTTTTTTTCGTTTGGGAAATATGTTTTCCAATTATGTGTTTCGTCTTTAACATAAAATTTTGACCAATCACCATCTAATTTTATTTTCATGTGCATGTCGTTCAATAATGCATCTGGGCCTTCATCTTTATGCTCTGGTATAGGACCTTTAAAAACTTTTGCAAATATGACCCTATGCAATTCATCAAAATATTTATCATAGAGATAATGTATTAGTGGGTGGTCAGGATTATGTTTTAACATATTTACGCCAGATATGATACCTGTATCATTATCAACCCATTCACCTTTCCATTTGTGATTGCTGTCCCAGTTTGCATTGTCCTTTGGATATGTTTCTATTATTTGTTTAACTTCATCTTTAAACTGATAAAAATAATCATCTTCAATAAAAATATTTTCATTTGCAAAATTTAACTCGTAATCTCCTATTTGACAAACTCTTTGAGCAGTATTGAATATGTTATACAACCCTGGCAATGGAGTAAATTTTACATCTGTAAATTTTTCAGCATTCCTACACGTAAGCTCAAACATCCACTTTTTTCTATAGATATGAGCAGACCAAAATAAACCTTTATAATTCAAATCATATGCATGTTGGATTTGTTTTGGCACAAGATACTGCCAATTTGGCCGAAATCTTTTATCATTATGCCAAAACTTTTTGTATTTTTGAGAAACGTAATGTCGTGATGAAACTCTTGCAATGTTTTCACTTATTTTTTGTAATCCACCAAAGCAAACCACATCAATATCATTATCTATAAGTATATCGAAAGACAGCATATCATCTAGCTTTAATTTGTCAAGCGTATAATTTTGTTTTAGTAAAAGATCAGACCTTTGAATTATCTCAAGTTCCTCATGGAAGATATCAGTAATCATCTGAGGGCAATCTTTTAAATCATAAACCTTCATGATGATCTTTGTGGTTACCTTCAAAAGGAGCAAATAAGTTTATCCACCAATGATTGGATGGACCATCAGAATGTCCTGCTGTGTTTAACACACCAATTCCAATATATCCGAATAGAACAGTAAGTGGTGATAGTATCACAATAGGCCATATTAGATACTTACCATACCGTTGAAAAAATTTCATTCTATTATTCTTTACACAATCTCGTACAAGACGGTAAGGTATGTGACCTTTCCATCTAGATAGAAACACATTCCAAAATCCTTGATATGTTGGTGAGTGTGGGTCCTTAGGTGTGTCACTATGTCTATGATGCAATCTATGTATACCGACCCATGCTATAGGCCTATATACCCCAATCAAAAGAGCACAGGTTAGTGATAACCACTCAAACCAAACTCTACGTTCACCTTTTCGGTGTGCCCAATATCTATGTAGACCATAGGTAGCGCCAATAGTTGCCAATATTAGATATAGAATATAAGACCAAAGTAGAAACATAACAACCTCTAGTTAAGGTGCCGGATTCTGTTTCGAGGCTCCGGCGGGCCCAATGACTACGCGGCGGCAGCCAAAGGTGCAAAGTTATCGTTTGCAGCTACTTTTTGAAGACTCAAGCATCAGTCGATCCTATTTCGCCCCCATCATAAAAACACGTCACTTATACTCACCGTCTATTGTAAAGTGCTTGGCGTTGTAGTAAGTACTCATGATTGCCTCTAACAATCCGTATTCTCTATATAATTTTTTAAACCAAGCAATATAATGTTTCATGTTTTTATGGTGGAGGCGCCGGGCACTGCCCCCGGGTCCTGTCTACCTTCAAGCATCTTCAGATTTATTTATATTATATCACAACTAATCGTGCTTGTAAATATAAATATTAGTGAGAGTGAATCGCATTATTTTTCCCTGACATATATCTATCTAACAATTTACCAAAGGTAGATCAAAATGGTAGTCGCAGAAGTTTTGACCGGTATTGCACTTGTCAAACAAGCTACAGACTTTATAAAGAGCAATATCGATACGGTTAGAGATATTGGAGAGATTAGTGATACGATCGAGAATCTG
>NZKY01000156.1 GCA_002694035.1 Opitutia bacterium | reverse complement strand
TTTCCAGCCTTACTCCTAAGGAGCAGGCAAAGGCAAGCAAGTTGCTAAAGGAACTGCATAGCATCAGCTTGGGATACAGGAAGGAAAGAAAAATGGAGATCAGGCAATACTTCGCCAACAAGGGATGGGAAATTCCTATAACTAAACCTTCTGCTTTGATGGAAGAATTTTTCTATTTCTACATCTTTATGCTTATTCCAGGTTGTTTGCTCATTATTTTTTACATTCTTTTCAAGTACTGTCTTACCTAGTGCATAGACCAAATTCTTAGTCAAATTGCTTTATCTCAGACTTTCTTATGAGAAAGCCTTATGTCAGCCAATTGTTGTTCAAACCAATTTGCTAGGTTTGGTTACCTAGATCAAAGCTTCTAGTACAAGAGAAATGTGCAAGATTGTGATTTGGGTTCACCTGTAGTTGCCGAGTCAACAAACAGGCAACAATGTAGCAAATTTTAGAAAAAAGGGGATGGTGTCCTGACTGCGGATCATGAGGTTGGGGGTTCGACTCCCTCTGGGGGTGCCACTTTTGGTTTTGTTCCAAGTTTTATTTTTCTTCTACTTCTTTATTCTTCGGAGAATTATCTTCTTCCTTGTCTGAAGAATTTTCCTCATTGGAAGAAGAACCTGATGAACTACCTGAAGGGGTGAATGGTTTTTTTTCTTCTTCAACTGTATTTGGGATTGGTTTACTAGATGAAGATTCTTTTTGATCAGGTTTTTTATTTTCTTTTGTAGAGGAGGGTTGTCTCTCTTCTAAATTTTCCTTTGAGGTTTTTTTGGCTTCATTTTTTGAATCTGTTGATATTGTGCTTTCTTTTTTAACTAAAGAATCGTTATCTTCTTTTGTACCTTTTATTTTTGATTCTTCTTCGGAACTACTTTCGCTTTTATTGTTATTTTTGTTCAAGGTGCTTTGAGGAGAAATTTTTGATTTAGCATTTTGCTTTTCTTCAACAGAGCGATTTTTTCTGGCTTCTATGAAAGAAACTATGCACAGGATTACAAAAATTAATAATAAGCCTGCAGACATAAGCATGACTGTTGGTTTGAGACTCGAAATGTGAATTATATTGTAGGGTTCTTCCTTCAGCAAAGTCATTTCCGAATATGCATCTAAAAGCATTTTCGTGACTACAAAAAAACAAATAAAAGCAACCAAAACAGCGACATGCATAAAATGCTTATGAGCTTTTGGGAATTTATCGGCACCTAGTGTGAGTAAGATCAGTAGAATACCGAGAATTCCTGGTATAAACGCAGTCCAACTTGTCCCGAACTCGACTTTTTCATTTGGCTTTGGTCTTGGATTAATATCAATATTTTTCCAATTCTTAGCCTGCAGGGTAATTGGACCAGGCGAATTAACAAAATTTTTGAATATAAAACGAACTTTAGATGCGTTTTGATCTACATTGGACCAGATAATCTCTTGTGTATCCTCGACGCCTACTCCCTGAAAATTATTTGATTCCTGCTTAAGTGCATTCATAGTCTCCCCTTTAGAAGAAGCATACCAAAATGATTTTTCTACATAACCACGATCAGTGGCTCCTTCTTCAATCGCGTAATTACCCTGTGAAGCATCCTTTGCGTGGTTCAAATTTAAATTATAAATTAACCAATAAGCGTGTTCTCCAGCTGCATTACTGGATGCAAAGCCAAGGTCAAGTTCGTGGCTTTGATTGCCATCTGAAAGCGTTAGTTGTGCATCCTCAGCAAGTGGCCCGGTTAATTTTATGGAAAGACTAGGTTCCTGAAGCAGATATCCTGCTAAGCCCGTTAATATTAATAAACCTCCGATTATGTATGCGGGAATTTTTATCATAACTCTAAAAAATTCCTTAATTCAGTTCTAGGCAAGCACGGAAAAAAATCTTTATTTAAATTATCTGTTTTTGATCTTTGGAATTTTTAAACTAATATATTAAGTTCAAATGATGAGCTCATTAAAAGAATGTTCAATACAGGCACTTCCTTCTTTGGATGAAAAAACAAAAACAGAGGAAGATTTAAGCGTACCATGGAAAGTAATTGTTTTAAATGATCCGGTTAATTTGATGAGTTATGTTGTAATGGTTTTTCGGAAAGTTTTTGGATACAATGAAAATAAAGCTACAAAACACATGATGGAGGTTCATCAGCTTGGTAAATCTGTCTTATGGACAGGACAAAGGGAGGAGGCGGAGTGCTATGCTTATCAATTACAGCGTTGGCGATTGCAGACCATTTTGGAAAAAGATGATTGAATTTAGCTTGCAAATCGGTACTCGGATTATCCGTGCTATCCTTCCAGAACTAAAGAAGTTCTTTGTTGTATCACCAGAGTTCGAAGATTACACACAAGTTTTTCCTGATCAGGATGATGTAGATTTTAATGAGGCCTGGATTGAAGGTCTTGCAAATGATGCCAAATCGGACCGTAGTGCCCTTGCTCGTTTTCTTGAAAGTCCTCGACTTCAGTATGGACGAGTTGAAGTAAAAGAAGAAGACATCGACGATTTATTACGTGGAATAACAGAACTTCGTTTTACGATTAGGAAAACTTCATTGAAAAACTTTGACGACTCTGTATTGGAGTGCGGTATGGATAATCTTAATTTAAAAGATGAATCAGTCAGAATAGGATATTTTGGTTATCTTCTCTTAGCTGAAGTTCAAGAAAAAATAATTTGCGAAATAGCTTAATTCCTTCGAAGTATTTGGTTATTAGCAACTGCAATTCCTCCAAGCATTGCACCCACAATACCGATGTATCCTTGATCCGTTCCTGATATATAAAGATTATCAAGCATTGTTGTACCCTTTCTTGATTTAGTAGGTGATCCGTATAGTGCACCATTTTTTTTATTCGTGAACCTTTTGATAGTTCGCGGTGTGAAAGTGTCCTTGAACTTAATATTATCTGTAAAAATTTCTTTCTGTTTTATGCCATTAGGAAGATGGTGAAGGGCACGATCAAGCATATCTAATTCACTCTCCTTTTTTTCTTTTTTATAGCGTTCATCTTTATAACCATTCCAAATATCAAAATTTGCAGGATTTGTTATTCTTAATCTACTTTCTGTAATATTTTTATTCGAAGGATTAGTATAATTCTCTGGCATACATATTACTCCAGATTCTAAATCCACTTTTGAATTTGGTTTTTGATATCTAAATTTTTCTCCGTCATTATAAAAAACGATTGTATCTTCCCAACCGAAGTCGGATGGTTTTCCTTCAAAGATGGAAATTGATTCAATTATTGAAAAGTTTCCAATTTCTGTAGAACTTTCACTGTTTTTATCACAAGTAATTAAATCTTCTGTTTCCAATATGCCACAAGTTGAAATTACCTGATCTGCGGTGTAAACAGAACCGTTATCAATTAGAATTTCCTTAACTACATTATTCTTGCATAATAGTTTTTGGACGCCTGCGTTCATAAGTCGTTTTCCACCGAGTTCATCAAACTTTTTAATAATAGGATCCAAAAATGCACGAATTCCAAAGTCAGGACGGGCGAGTCCTTGCTTGAAAATGGCATCAAATAACATAGTAAATGTAGCGAAATCGATATCGTTTTCTTGAGCAGAACCGTAATAGCAAGTTGGGCACAGAAGCATTTCGCTAAGTAATGAGTATTGGAATGTTTCTTTTAAAACTTTCCGTGAAGAAATTTCTTTTACAGTTGGAGAGTAAGCATCAAAATCTTCCATTTTACGAAGAAGTGCTTGAAAGTTGTCTTTTTCTTGAGGAAATTTTTTTTCTATTTCATTAACAAAAAATTCAAAATCATTATTGAATTTTAAGCTCTTCTCGGTAAACGAAATCGTAGATTGTTTTTGTGGATATAAGTTTAAACTTTCGAAGGGAATTCTTAACTGTCTACATGCACGCAGCAACGGAGATGTTTTTCCAGAGTTTTCAGAAGGGAAATTTGTGACAGCATGCAGACCGACATCAAACTTTCTACTCTTTTTAGCGTAAAAACTATTGAGCCCACCAACTACGAAATGTTTTTCGAAAATAATTACCCTCTTGCCAAACATGGACAAACGAAGTCCAGCAGACAATCCGGACAGTCCAGCACCGATAATGGCTACATCAAAATGATTTTGGTCAAGCAGAGCAAGTAAAGGAGTGAAGAGAAAACAAGTTAAGCAGCGGCACCAGACTCAAATTTTGGGAGAAGATAATTACCACAACTCTCAAGGGATTCGAGTTCTCTGTACTCGGCTTCTGGTACATCAATGCCATGTTGTTTTCGAAGTTCCATGACGATGTCAAGAAAATCCATTGAATCCAAGTCTAACTGATCGCGCAAACGAATTTCTGGTTTTACATCGCTTAAATCTTCGTCGGGAGCAATTTCTGCAATTATATCCAGTACGATTTGTTTAACTTTTTCCTTGTTCATGTTGAGATAAAAATAATTAAAGTATCTTTAGAACTTTTTCAAGATTAGAACTGAATTGATTCCTAGCATTCCAAATGAATTATTCAAAATTATTTTTATTCCCCCTTTTTTTTCTTTAGGTTCATTAATGACCAGTCCGTCAAGCACACAAGATGGATCTATATCATCAATATTTATGGTCGCATGAGCAGTATTATCTGAAAATGAGGGTAAGTTTCCAGCAAGTTCAAGGGCACCGGCTGCACCCATTGAATGTCCGATAAAACTTTTTGTATTATTGATCAGGGTAGTTGAATTTCCACCAAATACATTTCTGATGGCCTTACATTCCTGTTCATCCCCCTGAGGCGTAGAAGTCGCGTGTGAGCTGACTAAATCAATCATTGATGGATCTAGTTCTGCACGGTCAATGGCTTGCCTTATACACTCTTCTTGTCTCTGTGGGTTGGGCAACACATAGTCGGTTCCGTCTGAATTTATTCGGTAACCTAATATTTCAGCAAATATTTCTGCTCCCCGATCCATTGCATCTTTCAAACGTTCAAGTACATATATACATCCGCCTTCACTTACAACGATACCGTTTCTTCCTTTATCAAATGGTCTGCTTGCTTTTTGAGGATTAGGATTGGAAGCAAGAGCTCCTTGGCTTTTAAAACCAGCAAAGATTCCGTAAGCACGAATGCTCTCGCTTACTCCACCAGCCAAAGCAACATCGCACTCACCCAAAGTTAACATTTGCACTCCCTGAATAATTCCAGCATTTCCGGCAGCACAAGCTGCACCAACAGTATAATGCGGACCAGTTAAACCCAAATTTACAGTTATTTCACCAGCTGGATTGTTGGCGACGGTTCTTGGGTTGTGATGGTGGCTCCAATATTTAACTTCTTCGTCATAGTGATCGAATAATTGACATACTTCTGTTTCCGTTTCGACATTTCCATGCTCAGTGATTCCTAAATAGACTCCAATTTTTGAAGGATCAAGTTTGTCTAGAGAAAGACCAGAATTTTTCAGAGCTTCGTGCGCGCAATAAATACCTATCCCGCCAGCTCTAGTTCCCACTCTAACCTCTTTGCGCTTCTGATATTTTGTTTGATCAAAATCACATACGCCAGCTGGTTGCTCACCCATATTTCTGACTGGAAATGTGGTCACTCCGCTCTTTCCTTCCAGTAAATTTGATCGGAAAGTTGCTAAATCATTTCCGAGAGGGCTTGTTAATCCAACGCCAGTAATAACAATTCTTTCCTTAAGCATATTCAGGAATTCATTCTATAAAATTATTACAACTGAGCAATGGGGAAAATATTAGTATTTTATGCTGTAAGAATCAATGCGTTTTCGCAAAGTAGCACGGGTAATTCCCAGAATTGCGGATGCCTTTACCTGATTACCATTACATTCTTTTAGAGCCCGATGGATCATTTCCTTATCGATCACTTCAAGTAAATTTGAGTCAGTGGTTAATCTTGCATTTCCATAAGCAATGTCGAAAGCTTCCCCTGCGGAAATAGAACTTGGAGCAGTGGTTTCATTACTCTCATTAGAATTCTTTCCAAAAGTGGGTACATCATCACTCAAAGAAACTTTTTTTGATGTTAGATTATCCTCAGTGAGAGACTTTTCGTTATTAGATAATGAATCGTTAATCTTAGAAAATGACGAATTTGTCGGTGAGTCCTTATTTACTGAGATTGTTTCAGGTAAATCTTTAGTTAAAATCCTCTTACCTTTGCAAAGAACAGATGCAGAATGGAGCACATTTTCTAATTCACGAACATTTCCTGGCCAAGAATAATTTTTCAATACTTCGATGGCTTCTCTAGAAATTTCACTAGTGCCTGTTGTCTGAGATTTATTTAATCGTTGAAGCATGAAGTCTATCAGTTCAGGTAAATCTTCCATTCTTTCCCTCAGTGGTGGTGTTTCAATTCTGACCACATTTAAACGATAGTAGAGATCCTCCCTGAATTCTTTTGATTTTACCATCTTTTCAAGATTTTTGTGGGTAGCTGCAATAAGTCTTACATCAACTTTTTTTTGTTTGGTCCCACCCACACGCTGAATTTCACCCTCTTGGATAGCTCGGAGTATTTTCGTCTGAGTTGGAAGTCCCATATCACCAATTTCATCAAGGAAAAGTGTTCCCTTATGACAAAGCTCAAACTGACCGGCTTTGGACTCAGTTGCTCCTGTAAAAGACCCTTTTTCATGCCCGAACAATTCACTCTCAATAAGATTTTCAGGTATGGCAGCACAATTTACCGCATGAAAAGTGGAATTAGATCGATAACTATGTCTATGAATACAACGCGCAATAAGTTCTTTTCCTGTTCCACTTTCACCTGTTATCATGACTGTTGCTTCTGACGCAGCAACTTGTCCTACTTTCTTTAGAACATGTTGCATCTTTTCTCCACTACCCACAATTCCCTCGGCATAATCTGATGAATTTAAAATCTTTTCATAGGCATCTTCAGAACTTAAAGAATCTCTTCCAGCCTTAAGTGCTCGATCAACTAATTCTTTCAGTTTTTGTAGGTCGAAAGGTTTAAGTACATAGTCAAATGCACCATGCTTCATTGCCTCAATTGCAGTCTGGGTTGTTCCATATGCAGTCATTAGAATGACCATAGAGTTAGGTGCAGCACTTCTTAAATGCTGCAGGGTTTCAATTCCCGAAATCCCCTGCATTCTGTTATCCAAAAAAATCAGGTCAGCCTTTTCTTTTTTTGCCGTTTCTATTCCTTGTTCACCAGAATCGGCAGAGATTATTCGATGTCCCATATTGCTAAGGACACGATCTAACGAGTATCGAATTTCCGCATCGTCATCGATGATTAAAATAGATGCCTGTTGTGCAATCATGGTTTTATTAAATTATTTGAATTGAACAGATAATCAATGAATTGTCGTATTGGTAAAGATAAAACGATTCGCTCTTATTCATTTTTACCTTGATGTTGACGATTATGTGGACATTTTATAGTGTCTTTAAAATGCCAGAGTAGCTCAGATGGTTAGAGCGCCGCACTCATAACGCGGAGGTCGGCGGTTCAATCCCGCCCTCTGGTACCACTTTATTGTTATTCAAAATACTGATTGAATATCTAATCAAAAACTTTACTTTTTATTAAAAAGTCGGTTAAAAAGGCTTTTTTTCTTGCTGCTATTTATATCTTCTTTCTCCGAAGTATTTGGGATAAGGAGATTCAGATTTTCACTTGAAGAAGAATTTTGTTCAATTTCTATGATGTTGCCTTGAGTCTTGATATTTGAATTTGGGGCAGGGAGCTTTTTTGTGTCGTTGGAAGAAGATTCAATATTCAAGGAATTAGGCGATTGAGAGAGGGGTAATGAAGGAAGGGGTGAACTTGGTATACTTGAGGAGTCAATTTTTAAACCAGTTTCATCAACGCTTGTTTTTTCCTGTTCTTCGATAGTTGTTTGTTCAGGAGTCTTACCTACATATGTTCTGAAAACTAAATCATGTTCTTTATGTAGCCAAAATCTTCCAGATTTGTAAGGGTTTCCTTCACCAAAAGCGAAAGCACCAAACCAAGGTTTGTTACCAGTTATTTTGTTGCAAACAAAAAAATAGGTTTTCCCTGCTACTTGAGGAATTTCTCCACGCATACGAATAGTAATCCAACCGGCATCTCTTTCGCTTAAACCCTGATTGGCAATTTGATTAATGATATCATCCCTAGTTAAATCCCATTCTCCATATTTTGGACCGGTACTTGGATTTCCTTCGCGAATAAAACCATGCATCGAGTCCCCGTAATGGTCAGATGGTTTAAAGTTTGGTTTACCAAAAAGGAGAATTTTTGTCAGAATACCGTCTTTTTGAGCTGTATAACTGAACCAATTTTTCTTGGTAACATAACTAAAACTAGTTTCGTGTTGTTCTTTAAAAAATTCTTGAGATTGATCAAACTCTTCGATGTATACTTTAGGATAATTAAAGGTTTTTATAACAGAAATTTCCGAATTGGGTTGTTTGATAGTAACATTCGAGGTATTCGATCCAGACTTTTGCGTATCATCATCTTCAACAGAACAACTGAAAAAAATAATTGAGAGTGCAAATAGGCTGAGTTGTAAAAATAAATGCTTCACATTAAGGGCTAAAACTAAACCCATGCAAACAATACTAGGTCATTCATGCAAGAAATTAGTAATATTTCTCTCGTCTTTCTAGCGAAATGCTTCTTTAGATAAAATAATGGATACGATTGCCTTTTGGTTGCCTATTCTTTTTCTATTTCTATCAGCCCTTGTTGGCACCATTTTGCAAAGGCGTGCTTGCGATCCATGTTTGAAAAAAATCGACGGTAGGGAAGTCATTTTTTTCGATTTAAACGGAAAGTTAACTCATGGAATTTTGTCAGTTTTTGCGAATGGAATTGAACTGATCTTTTTTTCTGATCAAAAAGATGATCTAAAATCCGTTTATTCTACGATATTGCATCCTCATGAAGTGGATAAGATTTCGATGATTTTATGCCCAGCACCCCGTCATGACACAAGAGCTGGAGTTATTTGGGAAAAAGAACTTTTACGCATTCAGCAACCATCTATATTAGATCTTTCTGTTAGACATATTTTGAGTTTTTACAACATGTTAAGAGATGCCTTTTCTCAGGCTTTGAATTCAATTGTTGGTGCTTTAAGCAAAAGTTCAAAAATTTCTGAGGTCAAAAATGCAGACAAGAGTATTAAAGATATAAGTAGGGAGTTAAATGATCTTGTTCCTAACGCATGGGAACCGATCTTGGAAAAGTATCGTGGGCATAAGATAAAAGTAGAAAGAAAAACACCAGACGGAAATGTTTATGAAGATGGAATCCTCGAGGACTACTCTTCGAAATATTTACTAGTGCGGAAAGTTTCTAAGACTAATCAGGATATTATGGATTTTGCTGAAAAGCGAAAAAAAATCTCTGAACAATTTGATGTATTATACTCAAGAAATTCTGCTTTAGTTCGCATGGCTTTAAAAGATTAAGTACTTACATTTATAGATTACAGAGACGCTCTTGACCTTATTGCAGAAATAAATAAGTTAAAGATTGGCTTCTGTTTCGTGCGAGAAGTTTTTTAGTTCTTTTCCTTACTCCTAATTATCCGGGAGTCTATCGAAGTTTGTTTGCAGTCAAGCCGTGAATCGGAAGACTAAAGGCAATGCGAGGGCACCCACTTGGACTCACAAAAGGTCGTGTAACTATCTAAACGATGAACGGCGATTATGGAAGCCAACCATTTTAATTGTTGAAGAAACGAATTCCGATTCTAAGTTTCTCAGCTTCTTTCAAGACTGATCTTTTATCAAGAATAATTACAGAGTTTTTTTCCAACGCTACATTCATAATACCTGCTTCACTCATTTTTTGAAGCGTATTCAGACCAAATATTGGAACATCAAATCTTGTGTCTTGATTCGGTTTTCCAGTTTTAACAAAAAGACAGTTTTTGGTTTTAAAAGCACCAGCTCTCAGTAACATCGAGTCAGTTCCCTCAAACGCCTCAACGGCTAACACGGTTCCGCGACTCACAACAACACCTTGTCCAATGTCAAGTCTGGCAATTTCAAGAGCAATTTCGACCCCGTGTTGAGCATAATCAGGGGCAATGATTTCTTTACCTTTTACAAAAGTTTGATCGTCTACTAAATCCTCGTCCATGAATGCTCGGGCATCTAAGAGGTGAATACCGATTTTTTCGATTTCATTTCCTATTGCACCAAAAATACTTTCAGCATTTTTTCTCTTTAGTGCTGTTAGCATACGCACTGCTTTAAGGTCTGGGTGAAGACCACGAAATAGTTTGCCAGGAGTAACTTGTCCCGCCATCACGGAGTAGGAAGCATTGAATTTTTTTAGTTCTTTCAGTAACTTACCAATTTGGCCAACTTTTACGATACACCTTTCTTCTTCATGGAAAGAATTTATTAATTTTGGAGATGTTTCGCCCTCTAACTGAATGAGTCGAGTAGGAATTCCTGCAGCTCTAGCTCTTTCAGATAATAGAATGGGGTATAAGCCTTGTCCTGCAATAATAGCCAAAATTTTGGTTGAATTGAATTTGTCAGGAAGAAAACGGCTCATATTTTTCTTGTTACGGCTTAACTGCAAAATTTACTAATTTACCAGGCACATAAATTTCTTTTACAATTTCTTTATTCTCAAGAAAAGACATCACTTTCTCATCTTGTTTAGCTACTGTAAGAATTGTATTCTTGTCAGCATCTTTGGGAAATTGACCTTGACCGCGAAGTTTTCCATTAACTTGAAAAACTATGGTTATTTCCTCATTAACTAACAACTCCTTCTTAGCTTTAGGCCATGATTCATTGACTATAGAGGATATTCCACCCAATTCTTCCCATAGTTCTTCAGCCAAATGTGGTGCAAAAGGTGCGAGCAGTTGGAGTAATTTTTTTGCTGTATTAACTGAATATGAATCTACTTTCTGCAAATGATTTCCAAGGATCATCATTTGCGAAATTGCAACATTGAAGCGAAGATCTTCAATTGATTCTGTTACTTTGAGAATTGTCTCGTGTAATATCCTAAGGGTCTCCTTATTGGTTTCTTCTCCATCACAATGTTTGGAAGCATTGTGACATTCACGATGTACCTTGCGAAGAAATCGATGAACGCCTTCAATGCCTTTTTCACTCCAAGGTTTGACTGCTTCCAATGGTCCAAGGAACATTTCGAAAAGACGAAGGGAGTCTGCACCATAGGCATCAATAACAACATCAGGATTTACAACATTTCCAATACTCTTGGACATTTTATTACCATCTTCTCCGAGTATGAGCCCTTGATGAAAAAGTTTTTTATAGGGTTCGGGGTTTGTCAGCACTCCTTCATCATACAAGAAACGATGCCAAAAACGGGCATAAAGTAAATGAAGAACGGCATGTTCCGCTCCGCCAATATAAAAATCTGGGCCTCCCCAATAAGCTTCATTTTCCCTGCTTACCAAAGAATGTGAATTTTTAGGATCAATATAACGCAAATGGTACCAACAGGATCCTGCCCATTGCGGCATTGTATTGGTTTCTCGGGTCGCTGGTACCCAATTTTTCCCATCCGGCTTAGGTTCTTTGTGTGAAATAGATTTACCGCTTTCTAAATCGAACCAAATCTCTAGCCAGTCGGAAATAGTAGCCAATGGACTTTCCCCGGTACCTGAGGGTTGATAATTTTCAACTTCAGGAAGTTTGAGAGGTAGTTCAGTGGGAGGTAAGGGTAGGGCATATAATGTATGTCCGTCTTTATTTGTGGTGACCGGATCTTCCGGAATTAAATTCTTTAATACACCATCTACTGCCTTTGAATTTTCATAATCTGCTTCAGATACCCAAACTAATGGAATGGGCTCTCCCCAATATCGCTGTCTTGAGAAAATCCAGTCACGAAGTTTGTAATTCACCGCACCTTTACCCATAGCTTTCGCTTCTAAGTCAGCAATGATCTTTTCTTTACATGCACTTGCTTCCATCCCGTCATATTCATTGGAATTAATCATTACCCCATCGCCAGAATATGGAAGTTTACTCTTTTCAGAGCATTCATTTAGATTAGCAATTACCCGTTTGATTTCGATGCCAAATTTTTTTGCAAATTCATAATCTCTTTCATCATGGGCAGGTACTGCCATGATTGCACCTGTACCATAACTAATGAGTACATAATCCGCTACCCAGACGGGGATCCTTTCACCATTTATGGGATTTATGCAATAGCTACCGGTAAAAACGCCTGATTTATTCTTAGCAAGGTCTGTTCGGTCTAAATCACTCTTTTTCGCGGCCATCTGTACATAGTTATTTACCTCTTCCTTTTTTGGGGAATTAACCAACTTTTCGAGAAGCGGATGTTCTGGCGCTATAACCATATAAGTGGCACCAAACAAGGTGTCTGGTCTGGTTGTGTAAACGGTAAGCGTGTCATCTTGGCCATCAATGGGAAATTCAACTTCAGCACCTTCTGATCGGCCAATCCATGCCTTTTGCTGTCGTTTTGTAGAATCTGGCCAGTCAAGATCATCTAGTCCTTGTAGGAGCTTCTCGGCATAGGAGGTAATGCGGAGTACAACTTGTCGGAGATTCCTTCTTTCTACAGGATGGTTTCCAACCTCGGATTTTCCATCGACCACTTCCTCGTTAGCTAGAACTGCTCGCAGGTTTGGACACCACCAAACCGGTTTTTCATCCACATATGCAAGTCCGCGTTGAAAAAGCTTTAGGAAAATCCATTGGGTCCATTGGTAATATGATGGGTCGGTGGTATTAATTTCTCGTTCCCAATCAATCGCGAATCCAATGCTCTTTATTTGCCTGCGGAAGTTATCCACATTTGTTTGCGTGGTTAAAGAGGGATGAGTTCCTGTCTTTATTGCATACTGTTCCGCTGGTAGTCCGAATGCATCCCATCCCATTGGATGTAGAACATTAAAACCGCATGCTTTTTTATAACGTGCAATTATGTCTGAGGCCACATACCCTTCTGGATGACCGATATGAAGACCAGCACCTGAGGGATAAGGAAACATATCCAATGCATAATACTTTGGTTTTTGGGAATTATCTTCAGCCTTGAAGGTATTTTCTTTTTCCCAAAACTCCTGCCATTTTCTTTCGATTGCGATGAAGTCGTAGATAATTTCGTCTTTTGCCATGATTAATAGAAATTTCTAGGATGATGAGTTTAATAAAAATTTGCAAAAGCAAATAGAATTTTGGGACAATTAGCTCTGCTCAGTAGGCGTCAAAGTCTTAATGTTATATCTCTTCCTTATTTTCTTTTTTATCCAGCATTTTTTTTATGATTTCCAGCTCATTGGAAATACCTTTCATCTGGTCATGCATATCTTCAATACTGTTTCGCAAAGGATCGGGATTTGATTTTCTCTTATTGAGTTCCTGTTTAATTTTTATCTCAGAGTTTGATTCTTCCATGCTGTTCATTATCACGCCAATGACCAAATTTAGTACAATCATTGTGCCAATTAAGACAAAACTAACAAAGTATACTGCTGCTCCTATAGCGGATTCATTTGATGAGGGATTCCATTTTACTAGATCTGCTTCAGAATATCCGTAATTGTAAGAACCGTACATATTTGTGTACATAATATCTGTCCAATCTTCAAGGGTGACTATGCGAAATAGGGATAGTATAGAAGTCTGTAGGTTCCTGAAATGAATCGGGTCATTTTCTGAGTACAAAAACACACCCATCGTTCCGTAAACATAAAAAAGAATAAAGAGTAATATACTTACATAAAACATGGATGGCAGGCTTTTGAGAAGGCAACCGACCAAGAGTTGTAACTTAGGAATTGCAGTAACTAATTTGAGAACTCTTAGAATACGGGCGAGTCTCAAAACAGGTAAGAATTCTCCGCCTAAATTTAACATCGGTTCCAAAAGGCAAGCCATTACAATGCTAAAATCAAATACATTCCATCCATTTTTAAAATAGTCCTGTGGTTTGTTACCTTTTGCTAGTATTTTAACTATTATTTCAATAATAAAGATACTTAGAATAGCACCATCAAGAATAGATAATAATTGGGCGTTGGAAGTTGCAAATTCTTTGTAGGTCTGGGCACCTACAACGATTGAAGCAATCAATATTGTTACTATGATTGTTTGATTAAATAATCTAGATTCGGCAACTTTTTTACAATACAACTTGACCATGTTAGACTTTAAAACTTTCCAATATGATCTATAATCAAAAAATTGGAAATAATTTTCTCCGAGATTATTCGAAGGAGATTGGTTACAAACTTTGCTGTAGTTGCAAGGAATGTTACTAAGCTAACATCTTATTGATTATTTGTTAGAATTAATTTTGAACTAAGATGTAGTCCAAAAATGCTAATGCATTTTACAAAGGACTATTGCAGCTACAATTAACTAGCCAATTAAAGTATGCAAATTTGCAAAGAGTTTAGAACAACCGAACTGAAGAGATGAGACAATTTCATCATAATGGTCGTCGACATCTTCATAATCCTCCCGGTCGAAAGGATCAGAAATGTATGGTTCGGATCCAGAAGAGAAAAAGATACCTATTGGATGGACAACAGCATTTGTGTACTGTGCGTAAGATGTGACGAAATCATCACTAGGTTTATCCAAGGTTATTATTAAGTCAGCACTAGCAATGTCAGGTATTGTGGCAAATCTTGAAAAACCCTGCAGGAAATAACCCATATTTGATGAGAATTTACTCATGCGAGCATCGATAGGGCATTGGTCGTAAGCCTGTGTGACTCCTCTTGATGAAACTCGAATTCTTCCAAAAAATTCTGAATTGGAAATAAGCTTTTGCATCATTTCTCGAGCGAGGGGCGATCTAGACATTCCACGCTTACTTAAGAAAAGAATTTTAGTTAAAGCTGATGCTTTGGATAACTGGTTGGATAAACTAAAGTTGCTTTCAGAATATTCGTATTTGGGAGAGCAATCATCCGAATTAGTATTATTTGAATTCTTGGCCGCCATCCAAGGATTTTCTGTGTTGTTCATAGGAGTTAAAATTAGTGTTTTAAATTATAAAATATAGCAAAATAGTCTCATTAAGCAAGATTTAGACAAATTAAACATGATTTTATTTTATGGTAAAAGATAGAATAGCTTTATGCATATCACATGCCATATAACAAACTGTACAAATTTTTGATTAAGCTTTATCAGTATTCAAAAGGGTTCCCTCAGGACTCATTCTCTCATGATTCTTTGAATGAAAATATCAAGTGATTTAGTTAAGAATTAAGGGGCATTTTTCAATGTTGATGTCAATGGACCTACAATTTCTACAAAATTTCCATCTGGATCCTTAAGCATTAATAAACAAACATCTTGGGGAAATCCTTTGGGTAAAATCTGTGGACTTTCTGCCACAGGTAGATATCCAAACTTTTTTGCGTTTTTCTGAATTAGCTCAACATCTTCAACAAAAATGGTAAGGTACGAAAAACCTGCTATGGTGTGAATAAATTTTTGTTTTACCAATCGGGTTGCTTTTAATCCTTTTACCTGCATGAGTTTTAGCTTTGTCGCACTTTCCTCGTCACCAAGTGTGAGAACATGAATTTTTAATTCTGTTCCATCGGTTAAGCCGACTTTTTTAGGAAAAGAACCACTAACATTAAAACCTTCTTTTTCAGAGAATCCGATTATGTCTTTATAAAATTTTAGGGATTTTTGGATATCCTTAACTACGACGCCTAAATCAATTGTTTGTCTGCTAAAATTTGATATTTCAGAAAAAACCAAATTTGATGACAATATGAAAAGAATATGTAGGATTTTTGAATTCATAAAATGAGCTGGTATTGGAAGAGAATTTATTGGTTTAAAAGTGAATTTATAAAAAATATTTTTGATAGTGATAATATTGTATCTTGATTATTAAATTTCTAAATGCAATAGATTTGGAATGATAAATTTTGTCCGCAATGCCTTCTTTTCCTTCCTTTGTTTCATTTCCTTACTTTATTCAAAAGCAGATAAGCCAAATTTTATAGTTATTTTTACAGATGATCAGGGATATGGTGATTTAAGTTGTTTTGGTTCGAAAATTATCAAAACACCAAATATCGATAGGATTGCAAAAGAAGGAAGAAAGTTTACCAACTTTATGGTTGCATCACCAGTTTGTACTCCTTCTAGAGCAGCCTTACTAACTGGGTGTTATCCAAAACGTGTCGGAATGCATCAACATGTTCTTTTTCCGTCATCAAAAAAAGGTTTAAATCCAAACGAATATACCATGGCTGACCATTTTAAATCTCTTGGTTATGCGACTGCTTGTTTTGGTAAGTGGCACCTAGGTCATCACAAACCAGTTCTTCCAACTTCAAATGGATTTGATTCCTATTATGGGATTCCATATTCGAATGACATGAATCATCCTGATAACAAAGGTAAGCCTAAAAGCGGACCGAGTGGGATGGACATCCTTTGGGAAGATCCTGAATCAACAATAACTAAATGGAATACTCCGTTATTTGAAAATGAAAAGATTGTTGAACTACCTGTTGATCAAAGAACAATCACAAGAAGATGTACTCAAAAATCTATTGATTTCATTAAATCAAATAATGATAAACCCTTTTTCCTCTATATTCCTCATTCTATGCCACATATTCCCTTGTATGTGCCAGATGAAATAAGAGATCCTGATCCGCAGAATGCATACATTAATACAATAGAGCACATTGACTCTGAAGTCGGTCGGTTGTTAGATACTCTGGATAAACTAAACTTATCTTCCAAGACCTATGTAATTTATACTACTGATAATGGACCATGGCTTTCATTTAAACATCATGGTGGATCTGCAGGTCCTCTTCGTGATGGAAAAGGAACCACTTTTGAAGGTGGACAGCGTGTTCCGTGTGTGATTCGCGGCCCAGGTATTCCAGTTGGTACAACATGCTCTGCACTGATGAGCACTATTGACTTACTGCCTACTTTTGCATCTATAGTTGGAAAATCTTTACCCAGTGGAAATAAAATTGATGGATTGAATTCTGAAGCCCTTCTAACTGGGAAAGCTTCAAGTATTAGAAATGAATTTCTTTATTATACTTCAAGGGGGGAAATCCAAGGAATTCGACAGGGTCAGTGGAAATTGCTCATCAAGAACAAACGGTCAAAAGGAAAAAATGAAACTGAAAAGTTTCTCTTTAATTTAAAATTCGATTTGGGTGAAAAAAATAATCTCTATGAAAACAATCGAGAAATCGTCAATAAACTAAGCAAAAGAATGATTCAGCTTGATAATGAAATTGAGAAAAATGCTAGATCTCCCTGGCTTCTAAATTAGCTAATAAACTTTTTAGAAGGATATTTATTATCCTAAAATGGAGAGAGATTTTTTTATTGTCTTAACAAAAAATTCAGCTTCCTCTTCGGTATTGTATAAAGCAAAAGATGCTCTGGCTGTTGCTTGAACTCCTAGTACACGCATTAACGGTTGGCAGCAATGATGACCAGTTCGAATAGCAATTCCCTCACTATCCAATAAGGATGCCAAGTCATGTGGGTGTACATTTTTAGCTGAAAATGAAAGAACCGCCGCCTTTTCAGGACTTTTTCCATGAATTGTAATTTCAGGAATCTTTTCAAAGGCATCATGACAAATCTGTAGAAGATTATTCTCATGCTGTTCCAAATCATTTATGTTGAATTGAGCAAGATATTTAATTGCAGAGGCTAGCCCAATTGCACCGGCAACATTGGGTGTCCCTGCTTCAAACCTCTGTGGAGCTGGGGAAAATGTAGTTTGATCAAATGATACCTCGTCAATCATATCTCCACCGCCCTGGTAAGGTGGTAAATTATCTAACAAATCCTTTTTTCCAAAGAGTACACCTATCCCCATTGGACCAAAAACCTTGTGCCCAGAAAAAACAAAAAAATCACAATTCAATTCCTTTAAATTTATTTTTCCATGAGGGACACTTTGTGCACCATCAATCACCACTTTTACATTGAATTTATGGGCTTCCTCAATGATTTCCTTAACTGGATTAATAGTACCGAGTGAATTAGATATATGGCACAACGATAAAATTTTAGTATTTTCGTCACAAAGGTATGAGCTAAGCTCTTCCCGATCAAGGGATCCATCTTCATTTAGACCAATTGGGATAATTTTGATATTTTTTGATTTTCCGAGTATTTGCCATGGAACAATGTTTGCATGATGTTCCATTTGAGTAAGCAATATCTGATCGTTTGGTTGCAAAATAGTTTGAATTAAGCCATGAGCCACCAAGTTGAGTGCTTCTGTTGCACCCCGAACAAAAACAATCTCGTCAGGAGTTACATTAAACCAATCTGCAATCGTTTTGCGCGCATTTTGATATTCATTTTCGGCACTCTCAGCCAAATCATAAATTCCACGATGAACATTTGAATTTTGAAAGCTGTAATATTTCGATAAAGCATCAATGACGCACTGAGGTTTTTGTGAAGAAGCCGCATTATCAAGATAAATGAGTGGTTTACCTCTGTTTTGAGTCGATAAGATCGGGAAATCTTTTCTAATCTCTTTGATATCAATCGACATAATTAAATTTGTTTATCGATACAAAAAAGATATTAAAATCATTTATGATAATGTGCTCAATCATTGTTCGTATTCTATTAGTTTATATTCGCATCCACAACTGCTTAAGAGAGGGTTTATGAATCGGGCAGGAATTGCCATGAAGCCAGAACCCTCTCACTTTCTGACCTTTTGAAACTTATTCGTGTTTTTGAATATTCTCCGTCAGGTTTCTTAAAATCAAAGTCGTGTTCCCAAAAAGATGAGCTATGTGGGAAAGCAAAGATTTTTTGAGGGTCTTGTTGAGGATTAACTCGTGAAAGTAGAAAGTCTGGATTTAATAGATCGAACCGATCATAACCAGTTATGGCTGTCGCATTATCAGATAGGTGAGAAAAAAAGAGAAATTCATTTTTTAATTCTAGCTCCGCCAGAATCAAATTGAGTGCAAACAAAATGTCAGCATTCTTTGCCAACTGAGAACCAAGTTTTAAGAAAATCTGCTCAACTGAATCTTCTTCAACAGGTTTCATATATGAATTTTCTAAACCGTCTAAATATTTTTTAATGGCAAAGCGCATGATTTGTGAAACCGAACGATTTTGCCTAAAAGATTGTTTAGTTAGGATAGTTTTTTCCTGCTCATTCAAAGAAAAGGAAACCTGTGATTTCTTATTCGATTTAGGAGGCATATTAAAAGAATACCAAATTAATCAAACAAATGGAATACTTAACATATTCTCCATTCGATTAGAACGATGATAAATTAATGTGGAAAGAGTAATTTAAAAAAGAATTTTGGCATCTGGAAGAGCACCTCTTAATCTTTTAATACCTCTTTCAGTGATATCGGAATTCCATAAATAAACTTCTTTTAGGGTTTTTATGGATGCCAATGTGTCAACAGAAGCATCTGATACTTTGGAACTAACCAAATTTATGTAAGATAAGTAAGGCATTTTGGAAATATTTTTTAAACCGCGATCGCTAACAGATGTATCTTTCAAATTTAACCAGGTAAGATTGTTGAACTTCTTAACTTCTGAAAGAACATTATCTGTTATCGATGTGCGAGACAGATCTAAATGTGAGATATTATTCTTGATACCTGACAGAGCACCAATAGCACTATCTTCTATTAGATTGGGCCCGGATGAAAACTCTGCTCTTACCATGGAATGTTTAACTGATAGTGGGGTAACCAACGCACCAGATTTTTGGGCAGCCATAATCTGAGGTTTGGAAGGTGGGTTGAGCCGTTTAGCCAATTGATCAAGTAAAGACTCTTTGTTGTTTCCATGAATCGGAACAAGTGAGACAGTTTCTTTTTTGGGCATTTCGAAGGAATCAGTAGGGTTTTCTTTTGCACCTTCTTTGATCCACTGTTTAAACATTTCAATTTCTTCTTTCAGAAGTGGATCTCCTTTGGGGGGCATAATCTCGGGATCATCCGGATCAAGAGTAATTACTGCAACAAGAGTACTCTCTTCTGGATTTCCTTTCTCCAAAATAGTTCCATCTAAATTGCCCTTGATTACCCATTCGTATGTATCCAAACGCAAACCAGCTTTTGGATGGATAGTCCTACCGTTTTTAACATAAGGTTCTCCATGACAATCTAAGCATCTTTCCTCGAGAAGAGGAAAAATATGATTATGGAAACTTACCCCTTGTCCCATATCAGCAACATTTGCTCCCCCGGCACTTGGTTTTGCACCCTCTTCAATCCAACGTTTTAAAATGTCAATTTGCTCAGGACTCAAGGGTCCACCTTTTGGTGGCATAAACATATCATCTTCTTCATCAAGGGTTACGACTTCATATAAATAGCTGTCAGCTAAATTGCCGGCTTCTACCACTGTGTTATCCAGATTACCCTTCATAACCCACTCGTAAGAGTCTAAACGCAGACCGGCCTTAGGGTGTATCGTTCGCCCATTTTTTTCATATGGAGCATCATGACAACTAAAGCACCTTTCTTCCATGATTGGGAGAACATGACTAGTAAAGTCGATCGGTTCATCAGGACCGGGTAATTTGGCACCTACTTTTTCAGCGATTGCAGCATTTGGGTCTTGTCCAAGACCAACTGGTTTGTAGGCAAAAAAGGAACCTGGGCGAAGTTTTGGGCTTGGCTTGGAAGCAGGTCGGATAATTTCATCAGAACTAGTCCCTGCTTCAGGGTCTTCAATCTTCTCTGAACTTTCAGAAGATTGAGGAGAACCAGTTAATTTTCTTAGGTCTCCTTTAGGAATTTTTCCATTACTAGCTAATTCGATGAGATATTTCTGATCATTCGAGGATAGCTGTTTGAATGAAATAGGATAGATTTTGTTATCCTTTCCCTGAATGAAAAAGGTCTGCCCTTCATAACCTAGAACTTTTCCAGAAAATCCTTTTCCAGTAGACGTTTTATAAATTCGAAAGGGTTCTTCACCAATCGAAAAAAATGTAGAAGCTGCGAGGCTACAGAGAAAAAATATAATCCTGAAGCCTGCCATTAATTACGAGACTCTTTAGGCTAACACATCGAACAACGGAGTACCGTCATGTGCTACGGTAAAAGGTCGTCCAGATGGTGAGTATTGAACATCATTAAGGGGTAAGCCTAATGCATGTGCAATAGTTGCATTTAAAGAAGCCGGGTCAACAAATTTTCCTTCCTCAGGATTTCTGCCAACTTTATCCATTTTACCGTAGACAGTTCCACCCTTAACTCCTCCACCAGCGAGGAAGGCTGTGAACCCGTATGGCCAGTGGTCTCTTCCATCTCTTGGGTTAATCTTAGGTGTTCTACCAAATTCAGAGGTAAGTACGACCATAGTCTCTTTAAGAAGCCCACGCATTTCCAAATCTAGGAGTAGGGCACTTAGAGCTTTGTCCATGTCCATACAATTATTAGCAACGGCTTCAAAATTATTATCGTGTGTATCCCAACCACCACGGCTAACTTCGACATATCTAACTTGATTTTCGATGAGTCTGCGGGCCAACAAACAACCTTGTCCGAAGTTTGATTTTCCATAAAGTTCATGCATCTGTTCAGGTTCTTGCGTAATATCAAATGCTTTTAAGTCTTCGCTGCGCATAAGTTTGATAGCATCTTTGTACAAATCTGAGTATGCACGCACTTGCTTTTGATCATATTGATTGAGATAGGATGCGTTCATTTTCTGTGCCAATGCGAGTCTACCTCCAAAACGAGTTTCATCTAAGTAATCTGCTGCTTTGCTATTCGCCAAGCCTGCTGATGGATTTCCTATAGGTAATGGACCATGTTTGGATTCAAGAAAACCAGCACCGGCTGGATTCGCACCAATCTGGACATTCATAGGGATGGTCGTATTTATGTTGCCTGAAAGTTTAGAAACCCAACTTCCAAAAGTAGGATGAGCGATAGTGCCACGCTTTAGATAACTGGTATGCATCAAGTAACTTGCTTGTTCGTGTGCACCCTGACTAGTTGACATAGTACGTATAATCGCTGCGTTGTGCATGTGTTTGGCGGTTTCCGGGAGATTCTCAGATAGAAAAACACCGTCAGCACTTGTTGGAATGGATTTGGTAGGACCTTGTATGTCTGGAGCGTCCGGATTGGTACCAAAAGTATCAAGGTGGGACATAGCACCAGACATATTTAAATAAATGACATATCTTGCGGTTGCTGGTCTGGATCCAGGAATCAAAGCATTTGCACTGTTGTGAATGTAAGAACCAGCCATCGGTAACAATCCAACTCCAAGGCAAGCCTTGGCTGCACTGGCAATAAATTCTCTCCTGTTTAATTCATCAAGTTTTGATAGATCAGTTTTCATTCTTAGTACTTTCCTTAGTATAGCTGTTGATTGTTATTGAACAAACATGAATTCGTGGCTGTTCAACAATGTCCATACTACATCTTTATGGTAATCATCAACATCCAATTTGTTAATCATGTCTTTAAAATCACGTAGTTCACTGGTGTTTGGCTTTCTTTGCAATGTGGCAAGGAAAGCTAAATTTATTTTTTCTTCCATAGTAGAGCCTTTGGAAATCTTGTTGAGTGCATCGGATTTCTTATTGTTAACCAAGTTCTTCTCTGCATATCCATTAATCATAGCTAAGACTTGATTAACCGCTGCTTCCTTATGAGAAACTTGAATCTGGTCACGGGGTGATCCACCAAATTGAGCAATTACATGCCCTCTGGGTGCTGGGTCACCAACTTCTGCTGCTCGAAGAGAATTGGCATCTCTGGTCGGTATGCCTTTTCTTTTGCTAGTTGATTCGCTGTTAGAAGAATTTTGCATTCCCATGTTACCAGTGATCATGTTATTTGACATAGCTGGTTGAGCAGCAGCAAACTTGTTTTTACAACCATTACAACAGAAAGCCACAGTTTCACCTTTTGAGTTTTTTGCAGTGATGGATGGATCTGCTCTACGATCGGGTTTAATTGGACACATTTCATTTAGTGGAGCAGCTTTTTTTGATGCCATAACAGGTTGAGCAGCAGCAAACTTGTTTTTACAGCCATTGCAACAGAAAGCTACAGTTTCACCTTTTGAGTTTTTTGCAGTGATGGATGGATCCGCCCTACGATCGGGTTTAATCGGGCACATTTCATTAATGGGTGAGGTTTTGTTTGCCATATCCATTGCCATATTCCCTGCCGGTTTTCTAGCGTTATATTTAGCCATTACCTCTTCGAAAATATCTTCTGCATTCATTTCTGAATAACGTTCATATCGATCGTATCCATCTTCAGGTGCTCTGCTATTAATACGGTTATCTAAGTCTGGGTAATTTAAAGCGACTAGAGAATCCCAAAGTTGCTCTCCTGACATTCTGGAAAGAACAGGACCTTGATAAAAGTAAGGAGCAGCACCTCTTTTCGGAAAATTAGGATTAGGGCCAGCAATTACCCACTTAACTTCTGGGGGCATAGTTTCGTCCTTCGAGTCTTTTGCTGTAATCTCCCTTGATGGAGCTTCTCTTTGAAAGGTCTGAGTATTGTAAATTATTCTAAGAAATTCCTTCATGTCATATTCCAAAGCAACCATTAGTTTTTCTAAGTGAAGCATAAGCTTCGGATGAGTGGGAAGGGTATCATCGTACATATTATCTACTGGTTCGATAAGACCGATACCAAAAGCAGATTTCCAGAGTCGGTTGGCAATAACAGTACTAAATCGAGGATTGTCAGGAGATGCCAACCAACTTGCATATGATGCTCTTGATCCTTTCTCTTGTAAATTTTCATCCAATTCCACGACAAGTCCAAAGATTGTCCTCGCTTCAATTTTCTGTCCTGGTTTTGCATTATCATATTGATAATCGTTAGGTAGATTGATTTGTCCCTTACCTAAATCATCAAGCCCGGGATTGAGAATGTCAGTTACATATTCGAAAGCTCTACGAATTTGGTTCCTTTCTTCTTCGTTTTCTCTTTGAGCATCCCTTGCTAATTTATTTAACTTGCTGAGTTGGTCATCTTTCCTCCTTACGTTGCCAACTCCATGAGTGAATGCAGCCATTTCATAAAATTGTTTTTGAGTCCAACGATCGAATGGATGGTCGTGACACTGGGCACATTCTAGACTGGTGCCAAGAAAAACTCTGACTGTATTGGCCATGTTATCTAGTCCCATTCCTTGGTCTCTGTAAAAATAACCAACTGCTCCGTTACCTCTTTCCCACATTGGACCAGTGGAGGAGAGCATTTCTTTCACCCAAACATCGTATGGTTTATTAGCAGATATGGAATCTTTCAGGTATCTGACAAACGGATAGCCATCCATACCCATGTTGCCAACACGTGTCTTTGCACGAAGGATATCAGCCCAGTAAATATACCAATTTTTGTTGTAACCTTCAGATGCTAAAAGTTTATCGATCAACTGGCCTCTAGCCTTACGGTCGCGCTGTGAAAGGAATTCCTGTGACTCGTCAAGAGTGGGGATTCTACCGATTATTTTAAGGTAGGCTCTTCTTAGAAAAGTTTCATTGGAAATTTCTTTACTGGGTCTTTGGTTGTATGACCGAAGTTTTGCTTCAACAATTCGATCAATGAATTGAGCATTAATCATCAATTCCCTTTCACCAAGTGGTCTTTTGAATGTGGGAAGGGCGTCGTGGTTTGGGGGGAAGTTATTTTTGACAAAAGCCTGATCATCTTCGGTGAAAATATCTAAGTTGATCCGAAAAAGTTGCTTGTCTTTAGTGCGTTTAAGTAACACATCACCATCCTCGAAATATTTTTCTATGGTTCCATTGATTTTTTGGCCATTCTTGGAGTGGAAATCTCGTGCTGCACCAAATCCAAGAGTATTCAGACAATAAATAGAAATAAATGCTAAAAAGATTGGCAATTTTATCATATTGATAATCTCATGTTTTCGAACAATTTAAGCAAGGAAAAAGTTGTGTTTTTAATACTATAAATTTTGAAAAATAATATCCCTTTCCATCTTTTTCTAGCTATTAATCAATTGAAATAATTTTTGAGTAAGCTTGTGGAAATAAAAATAAATATAATGCGGTGAAAGTTCTAACAGCAGATATTTTAATTTTGTTACTTCAAAAGTTCCATCAATTTTGTAATTTAATTCCAAAAAAAGTTATTTCGGTCAAAAAATTTTCTGCAAAAGAAAAGTTTAATTAAAGCAGAATAGTAAATTATCCCTTTGCTTGTTTGTAAGCGTAATAAAGTGCTAAATGACCCACGGGTATGGTTACAAAAAGCCCGAAGCCAAGGCAGATCATTCCAAGCACTTGTAATAAGCCGATAACCACAAAAAGAAGGATAAGACTTATCCAATTTCCTTTGGCTACATTCCTTGACGCTTTCATTGCATCGGTGAATGACAAATCCGGGCGGTCGGCTAAAACACATGCTGAAAATGTCCACCACATGGAAAAGATTATTCCGGGGATAATAAGAATTAAAAAGCCAATACCAATGATGATTCCAAGAATTATAGGCCCAAAGATTTTCTCTACAGCCTTATCGAAATTGAAAAGATCTCCCAGATCCATTTTTTTTCCAGTTTCCTGAAATCTTTTGGCACAAATAAAAAGGTTTACCCCAATTAAAGGAATTAGAAATGAACCAATTCCTGTTGCTCCAAGAATTGGATGTAGAATGAGCCATGCTAGACAACCAAGGACATTTTGTTTAAAAAAACCAAATGCATCCCCAATTGCTGTCCCGATTGAGATAGATCCACCTCCTGCTGGGATTTCCTGCTCGGGGATAGGAATGTTTGGTTTGGTTTCGGTTGAGTTTGCAATTGAAATTCCTTTAGAACTGAAGGTAGGAGAATTAAGAGGTTCCCAGTTGGACATTCCTTCAAGCCATGCTAAATTTTCGTGACTAATTTGTCCGTTTTTAAGCATTTGATTTACCTGACCTATTTCATAGGGACCAGCTTGTTGCTGATTTATGTTTATGAAAATTGACACTGTGAGAATCCTCTCATGACCCTTAAACTTTAGTCAACCCAGTAATATTTTGTTGGTAATTGCCTGTTTTGGAAAGATATGCATAATTAGGAGTCTTACTTGAATGTTTAAAAACTCTAAAAAATACTTAGCTTGGCTTGTCATTACAGGTTATTGTTTCCTGAGTGTCTTTATTTATTCTTGTGGCACCCAAAAAGACGAGCCAGAAGAAGCTTTTGCTGATCAAAAAGATATAGGAGACTACCGTGTGGACGAATATGTGGGGTCGTCCAGTTGTGCAGAGTGTCATGCTGAAGCGCACCAGAAATGGGAGGAATCTCATCATTATCATGCCATGGAATTGCCTGGGCCGGAAACTGTGCGAGCAGATTTTAATAATACTGAATTTATAAATTATGGGGTAACTACGAAATTTTTTATGGAGGGTGATAAGTTTATGGTTGAAACAAATAACCAGAAAGGAGAGATGGAGGTTTTTGAAATTGCCTACACTTTTGGGTGGGAACCACTTCAGCAATTTCTTGTGAAATTTCCTGATGGCAGAATGCAAGTACTTCCAACTTGTTGGGATGTTGAAAAAAGAGAATGGTATCACCTGTACCCGGATGAAGAAATTGCACCTGACGACCCACTTTTTTGGACCCGATCTATGCAAAACTGGGATCATATGTGTGCAGATTGCCATTCAACGAATTTACGAAAGGAGTTTGATCACGCCTCACAAACTTTTTCCACATCATATTCGGAAATGAATGTGGCTTGTGAATCGTGTCATGGACCAGGTCGCGAACATGTTGAATTTGCTCAAAAAGAAAAAGGGTGGGGGAATTTGATCAATTTTGGTTTAGCTGATGTAAATAGTTCAAATATTGCTCAAATTGAATCTTGTGCGAAGTGTCATGCCCGTCGGGGTTTTGTTCATCCAGGTCACCATGCCGGCGATCAATTTTTAGATCACTTTATTCCTGAAGTTACTCAACCTTGGTCACCGGATATGAGCGTTCCAACTTATCATGTTGATGGTCAAATAGATGATGAGGTTTATGTATATGGATCTTATATTCAAAGTAAGATGTTTCACCAAGGAGTAAACTGTGTCGACTGTCATGATCCTCATACGGTCAAGCTTCATACATACACCAATCAGCTATGTACACGTTGCCATGTTCCTAATGAGAAAAATCCAACTGGATATGATACATCTGCTCATCATTTTCATCAGGTCGGGACAAAAGGTGCCCAGTGTGTTGAATGCCATATGCCGGAAAAGACTTACATGGGAATTGATGCAAGAAGGGATCATAGTATACGAATTCCCCGTCCTGATTTGTCTGTCAAGCATGGCTCGCCGAATGCCTGTAATAAATGTCATGACGATAAAGACGCCCAGTGGGCCGCGGATGCGATTGATCAAAGAAAAGGAACAGAGCGTGCCCGTGAAGTTAGGCACCCGGATGCATTTCATGCCTTTAGAACCGGGAGGCCTGACTCCGAAAAACTTCTTTTAGCAGCTTGTAAAGATCCTGAAGCTCCCGCATTCACTCGTGCGGGTGCCATGCTCGCTCTTCGTCGATTTATATCAGATGCATCTTTTGATGAGGCACGAAGAAATTTGGATTCTAATGAATCTGTTGTGCGGGTAGCCGCAGTTTCAAAATTTGAAGATTTGCCCCCCCAGGAAAGTCATTCAACGCTCGTTCGAATGCTAAACGATCCCATTCTATCGGTACGAACTGAAGCGGCTCGTATTCTTTCTCGCAGTCCAAGTACTTTGTTTAGTGAGCAAGACCGAAAATTATTTCGCGAGGTTTTCCGCGAATTAAAAAAGCGTTATGAGCATAATCTTGATCGTCCAGAGTCTCATCTATCCCTTGGTATATTAGCTGAGAATCAGGGAGATGCACTTCTCGCTGAAGAACATTACCGATCTGCAATTATTCGTGAAGACACATATGTCCCCGCTCGCATGAACTTAGCAACTCTTCTTAGTAGGAGGGGGCGTAACCGGGAGGCAGAAAAACTTCTCCGTGAGGCGATTAGATACCAGCCCACCTGGGGTCAGGTTCATTATTCACTCGGTCTTTTACTTGCTGAGGATCGTTCTCGTTTACCGGAGGCTACTCGTGCACTTGTTAAAGCTTCGACTTACAGTCCGGACAATCCACGAATTTTTAATAACCTAGCCATTGCATATTGGCAGTTGGGAGAAGTGGAACCCTCGGTTTCTTCCTTTGTTCGTGCTATCAATCTTGATTCTGCCAATCCTGAATATTTGCAAAATTTAGTTCAATTGCTTATGCAAAACAAAAGATGGAAAGAAGCCCTTCCTTATGCACAAAAAATGGTTGATCTTGTGCCTGGTAATCCACAGGTGCAAATGCTTATTCAACAGATAAAAACATCGGTTACACCGTAAGATTCTTAAATTTTGCGTTAAGAATGAATCATTAAGCATCTGAAAAGTAGCCTTCATCTCTCGTTTGCTGCCATTCTATTTGATTTGGATTCTTTGCCCGAAAACGAATGGGCGTTTTTTCAATTGATTTTAAATATTCATGTTTT
>NZKY01000155.1 GCA_002694035.1 Opitutia bacterium | reverse complement strand
CCGCTCTGTATATATGCTTTTTCTTTGGCGTAATGATGCCTTTATAGGATTTCCGATATTCTTTTTTATAAAATTCTTCAGTATTTTCGAAGGGGATCGGATCGACAAAAATTAAGCCTGATTCTCTTGAAATTACATTCCTTAAATTTTTTCCATGACGGTCTTTATCAGAAACAACATAAGCAGAATGGGAACCAGATAAAGGACATGCCCTTTTAGTGTTAACTGATATTAAATTGTGCACGACACTAAGTTAGTTTTTTACGATCAGCAAATCAACCAATATAGGAATTTCTCTACCACATTAATTAAATGATTTTGACCTAACTTGAGTTGATTGTTGAAATATTCAGTTTTAAATGATCGATCTAACATATTTTAGAAACAATTTAGATGAATTGAGAATCTCACTTGCTCGCAAGAAATTTGACTGCGACCTCGATTATGCGGCAAGCTTGGATGAAGAGCGAAGGAGTGCTATTTCAAATGCTGAGCAGGCTCGGGCATTGCAAAATAGCTCAAACTTCGAAATGTCGAAATTACCAAAAGGCTCGCCGGAATTCCTCAAGAAGGTAGGAGAGATGAAAATTCTGGCTGAGAATGTGAAAAAACTGGAAACTTTAGCCAAGGATGCCGATGCTAAATTTCAGGAAGTTTTTCTTACTATTCCCAATATGCCTCATGAATCCGTACCTGACGGAAAAGGAGAAGACGAAAACCAGGTTATTTCCACATGGGGTTCACCTAAAGATTCTTCCCCTCATGCGGTTCCACACTATGAAATCCCATGGTTTGACGAAATGATTGATTTCCCTCGGGGCGTCAAGGTCGCTGGAGCAGGATATCCCTTTTATATGGGTGATATGTCTAAACTTGTACGAGCATTAATTAACTTTTTTTTAGAAGAGGCTTCTTTCAGAGGTTATGAAGAAATTCATTCACCAATTGTAGTGAACGCACTAAGTGCAACTGCAACAGGTCAGTTGCCTGATAAAGAGGGGCAAATGTATTGTGATCAAAATGAGGGTTTATATTTGATCCCGACTGCGGAGGTTCCCGTCACAAATTTTTTCAGAAATGATATTGTTCCATCAGAAAAGCTACCGATAAAAAAAGTTGCCTACACTCCTTGCTTTAGAAGAGAAGCTGGGAGTTGGGGGAAAGATGTACGTGGCCTAAACCGCTTGCATCAATTTGATAAAGTCGAATTAGTTAAATGGACTCATCCAGAGGATAGTCACGAAGAATTAGAGTTATTGCGTAAAGACGCAGAAAATCTTTTGCAAAAGCTTGGTTTGCACTATCGAGTATTATTAATTTGCTCTGGCGATATTGGTTTTCCTCATTCCAAGCAATTTGATTTAGAAGTTTGGGCTGCAGGACAAAAGCGATGGCTAGAGGTTTCAAGCTGCAGCAACTTTACTGATTTTCAGTCCAGAAGGGCAAACATCCGATACAGGGAAGAAGGAGAAAAACCTAAACCTGTTCATACATTAAATGGTTCTGCTTTGGCCATACCGAGGGTATTAGCTGCAATTTTGGAAAATTTCTTACAGGCTGACGGAAAAGTAAAAGTACCAGATTGCTTAAAAAAATGGTACCCCAATGATTATGTTGGCTTTCCTGCAACTGAATGATTAGTTGATGGACGGAAACCTTCTGTTTAAAGCAGTTCAATTATATAAGAACTTCCCATGTGAGATTTGGGATGAAAGTGCCTATCAATTTCTCGAATTAAATAAAGAGGAAAGATGGTGTTTTGCCTGCTCTGGGGGAGCAGACTCAATTTTCGGCCTATTGAATATTCGTGCATTATACCAGAAGTGCCCGGAAAGAATTTCAGTTATCCATTTTAATCATAAACAGCGAAGACATGACTCTATAGACGACCAGAAATATGTAGAAAAAGTCACTCGTGAACTTGGGTTCACTTTCTATTCAAAAAAAATGAAATCAACTACAGCCACTAGTGAAGGAGAAATGAGGCAAGAAAGAATGTCTTTTTATGATGACATCATGAAAAAAACTCAGGCAAGAGTTTTAATTCAAGGACACAATTCTGATGATGTCGCCGAAACTTTTTTGTGGCGAATATCAAGAGGTGTTGGGGTGGAAGGATTATGCAGTCCAAGACCAATCCAAAAATACAAAAACTATTATATAATTAGACCTTTTTTATCAATTTCAAAGAGGGATATAAAAGAAGCTCTTCTAAAACATGATATTCCATGGAGGGAGGATTCGACAAATCAAAGTGAAAAACATCTAAGAAACCGATTAAGGCTGAACACATTACCCAATTGGAAAAAAGATGTTGATAGAGACCTACTCAAAGGAGTGCTAAAAACAAGAAAGATTCTGGATGAGCAAAATGAAGCTTTGAACCACTTTGCCGATAGTCAGTTAGTGGAATGCTTATTGAATAAAGACCTTAATGCTTCCAAATTATCCAAATTACCCAAGTCAATATTGAAAAAAGTTGTCAACAAATGGGTGATAGAAGTTACGCAAGCTAACTCATTAACTAATAATGTGTTAGAAAAAATCTCATCATCTCTACTTAGTAATTCGGATTTTCAAATCAGAATCTCATCCTCAACTTCGATTAAATGTTCAGGCAAAATTCTTAGCTTTACTCGAGATGGAGTTATTTTTAAGTGGAAAACATGCACCGTGCCATTAAAATTTAGACTCTCATTACCCAATGGATACACTCTTGTCGGAAAAAAACTTGAACTTTCTGATTTCGAATTAAAAAAAATACTCGCCGGAGAAGTAAATCAGAACGAAACTGCATATATTTCTCCAAAAACCGAGTTCCCCGAATTCCATATTAGGCGAAGAATTGAAGGGGATAGATTTAGACCTCTAGGATTAAAAAAAAGTAAAAAACTTAAAGATATAATGATTGATAAAAAATGGAATAAGGAAAGAAAAACAAATACTCCAATGGTTCTCAATGCAGAGGGAGAAATTCTTTGGATCCCTGGATTTCCACCGAGTGAATCTTGTAAAATATCTTCAGATTCCCAAAATGTAATCAGTTTGACTTACCTAAGAACCCTTTCATAATGAACTATTGTGGATAATAAACCTGATAAGGATAGTGAAGAAAAATCTAAAAGCTTTCACCCAAAAGTATTGCTAATTTGGTTGGGGGTTCTGGCTGCTATCATTGGACTTGCTATGATGCAATCCAAGGAAATGACTCCTTCACATAGCACCATAAATTCGGTAAACGATTTAATCAACGAAGCGAAGGAAGGCAGAATTGAACAGGCTGTTATAGAGAGTGACCCCAAAGGCGGTGAAGAATGGTACACCATTCAAGGAAATTTCAAAAATCCTGCATATCTTGCCACATCAAATGAAGATGAATACCAACTATTACCTTTTTTTGTTAAAGGTAGGGTGACTGAATCTGAATATAAAGAATTACGAAGTTTGCTCGGAGGAAAACTTCGTGAAAACCCTTCAAGCACAATTTGGACAGATTTACTTTTCAGTCTATTACCATTTTTACTGATTATCGGTCTTCTTTATTTTCTATTTGTCAGGCAACTTCGTATGGCAGGAAAAGGTGCCCTGAATTTTGGGAAAAGTAAGGCGAAATTGCTCACACGTGAGAACGAAAAAATCCTCTTCAGTAATGTTGCAGGTTGTGATGAGGCAAAAGAAGAAGTTTCCGAAATAGTAGACTTCCTAAAAGATCCTAAACGTTTTCGAAAAGTAGGCGGTAAAATACCAAAAGGTGTTTTAATGGTAGGTCCTCCAGGTACAGGTAAAACTTTGCTAGCAAAAGCCGTTGCAGGGGAAGCAGATGTGCCATTTTTCAGTATAAGTGGTTCTGATTTCGTTGAAATGTTTGTAGGTGTTGGTGCAGCCAGAGTCCGTGACATGTTCGAACAAGGAAGGAAAAGTGCCCCCTGCTTAATTTTCATTGACGAAATTGATGCAGTTGGTCGACAAAGAGGTGCTGGACTCGGAGGAGGAAATGACGAGCGAGAACAAACTCTTAATTCACTTCTTGTTGAAATGGATGGTTTTGATGGTCACGAAGGTATTATCATCATTGCCGCAACCAATAGACCTGATGTGCTAGACAACGCTTTGTTACGACCTGGTCGTTTTGACAGACAAGTTGTAATTGATTTACCAGATCTTGAAGGAAGGGAAGCTATTCTTAAAGTCCATGCAAAAAAAATAAAACTTTCTGATGATGTTGACCTAAATTCTTTGGCAAGGGCAACTGCCGGTTTTTCAGGTGCAGATCTCGCTAATTTACTCAATGAAGGTGCATTAATCGCTGCTCGTCGTCGCAAAAAAATGGCAGAGCGTATAGATTTGGATGATGCTCGTGAGAAAATTTCTTTCGGAACTGAGAGGCGTCGCGTGATGGATGATGAAGATCGAAAAATCATCGCTTATCACGAAGCGGGTCATGCTATTGTTCAGGCAGTAGTAGACGACGGATTGCTTCCCATTCACAAGGTTACAATTATTCCACGTGGACAAAGCCTTGGCAGCACCATGTTTACCCCAAAAAAAGACATTCTCAATCATAGCAAAAGGCGTGTCCTCAATCAGGTTTGTTGTGCCATGGGCGGGCGGGCAGCAGAAGAGATTGAAATCGGCGATGTAACTAGCGGTGCAGCTGGTGATATTCGAATGGCCACAAACATTGCCCGCAGTATGGTTTGTGACTGGGGAATGAGCAAGCTTGGCATGATTTCATTTGGTGACAAGCAAGACCAGGTATTTCTTGGCAAAGAACTTTCCAGAGCTCAAAATTACAGCGAAGAAACCGCTCAAAAAATTGATTACGAGATAAAAAAGATTATCGATGATCAATACGATCGTGCCAAAAAAATTCTTAATGATAACATTGAGGCACTACACAAAACTGCAGATGCACTTCTTGAGCACGAAACAATTGAAGGTAAACACATCCACGAAATTCTCGACAAAGGAGAAATAACCTCTCCGATCGTCAAGTCGACACCTCTTAATCAAAAAAATGAAGAGAGTGAAGAAAAAAGTGAAGAGAAAGATGACAGCAAAAAGTCAGAGAAAGATAATTTGGGTACAGGTCCTGAACCTATGGGCGTTCCCGCGTAATTCCTGAACATATTTACTTGCCCTGATTTTTCACTTTGTTATTGTTAATCCATGAGCAGACACCCAAGTTTTAAACCGCCCGGCGGTCTTTCAGTTAAAAGAAATGTTCTCAAGAGGTTTGAACGCGTTGAACTTCTCAGAAAACGAGGTCAATGGAAAGAAGGCGATCGTGTAGTTTCTTTGGTTAAAACCAAACCAGAAGAATAATTTTAATTTTGTGGGTTATGCACCCACTCATGAAAACTACTGTAAGTGTTTGCAGACCAATAGACCCACTGAGGTGTGTCGTATTTGTGCAGTTCTATAATTCTGTTTTCAATCTTTTCTGTATCGTTCAATTTGAATTTCACTGTTAATTTAGACTCAGTTACCTCTTGAATTTTACCGTCCCAAATAAACTTTGATTTAATACCTTCTATTATTTGAACACAGGATACGAGATTTTCATTAAGTAAGATATTTGCAATAGTCTCTGCATCATCTCTATTTGCGGTTGTTGTTGTTCCGATTCCAATTTTGTATATTTCGTTCATTAAAATACATTGCATATTTTATTATTTAATATAAAGATATTTACATCATTAATCGCACCTAAAATATACTTATTGTGAGAGACGAATATTTAAAAGAAGCAAAAGAGATCATACAAGATCCAAATACACTAATTAATGTGGTATCTCGCCGTTCCAAGCAACTTAAATTTGGTAACAAACCATTGGTTGAATCTTTGGAAAAACTTGAACCAGAAGACATTGCACTCAAAGAGATAATTGAGGGAAAAATTTCCTACCAAGAATGGGAAGATAATCCCATAGAATCATAGATGCCTAAAGTTATCTTTCGACCTTGCTTGGGTCAAAAAGTTTAAGTGGCAAAAAAGAGTCAAAAAGGGGTAGATCTTCCCGTCATTACAAATACCAAGGCAAAGCATAAATACATACTGGAAGATAAATTTGAAGCAGGTATTGCCTTAAGTGGAACAGAAGTAAAATCTATTAGGGCAGGGTCCGTGCAAATAACCGAGTCATTTGCAAGATTCGTAAAAGAGGAGTTGTTTTTATTTAATGCACATATTTCTGAATATGAATTTGGTGGTGAACAAAACCACGATGTGCAGAGACCAAGAAAACTTCTTTTAAAAAAGAAGGAACTTGAAAGGCTCAAAGTACAAATTGAAGCCGCTGGAAAAACAATCGTTCCGATAAAACTCTATTTTAAAGATTCTCTAATTAAGTGCCAAATTGCTCTGGGTACAGGAAAGAATGCCCGTGATAAAAGACAAGACCTCAAAAAAAAGGTTGCTCAACGGGAAGCAGATCAAGCACTGAAGAACGCTATTAAAAGGTGATTGAAATCATTTTACATCGCCCGGAAATCCCACAAAATACAGGCAATATTGGTAGAATTTGTGCATTTACTGGGTGCAAACTCCATTTGATACACCCGCTAGGTTTTCAAATAACGGATAAAAATCTTAGGCGTGCAGGTATGGATTATTGGAAAACCCTTGAAGTAAATGAACACAAGAGTTGGGAAGATTTTCTAAAATCAAAAAACAAACCAAGGCGCATTTTTCTTTTTACAACTCATGCTACAAAACCTTACTGGGAGGCTGATTTTCATGAAGGCGATGGACTTCTTTTTGGCAACGAAGGAACAGGTGCTCCAAAAAAAATTCATGAATGGGCTCAATCTAATCGCGTTACCATTCCCAACTTTAGCAATGGACTCAGATCCTTAAATCTTGCTGTTTCAGTTGGTATTGCCACTTATGAAGCTTTGCGGCAAATAAAATCTTAGACATAATATCATGGCAAGAGGCGAAGCAAAGGTCTCAGTTGTTATGCCATTTAAAGATGCGGCAGAATCCATTAATGATTGTGTGTTCTCAATCCAAAATCAAACCCTGTCAGAATGGGAACTAGTAGCAGTAAACGATCATAGTGATAATCAAACACTTGAGAACATTCAATCCATTGCCAAATCAGACAAAAGGATAAAAGTCGTTAAAAATAATGGAAGGGGTATTGTAGATGCGATAAATCTAGGAATAAAGATTTCAGGTTCTTCTATTATTGCTCGAATGGATGCTGACGACATTATGAAATCAAATAGACTAAAGACTCAGTTCGAGTTTTTATTCCAAAACAGAGAGTTTGGCGTTGTTTCTTCACTTGTTAATCATGTGAATGTGGATGGTTTAAAAAATTCTGGATTCCATTCGTATGTCAATTGGTTGAATAAAACAAAATCTTCAAAAGATATTTCGTTAAATAGATTTATAGAAAGTCCAATTGCACACCCATCTGCCATGTTTAGGAAAGAAATTTTATATAATTATGGTTTGTACAGAAAAGGAGATTTTCCTGAAGATTATGAGCTTTGGTTAAGGTTCCTTGAAAAAGGTGTAAACTTTTTCAAAATTAATGACTATTTATTGGATTGGTATGACAGCAAAAATAGAATGTCTCGAAACGATAAAAGGTACAAAATCAAATCATTTCAAAAACTGAAAGCTGAATACCTAAAAACTTGGCTGAACTCAAATGTACCACCAAACTCTTCAATTGATGCATGGGGTTTTGGAAAGTTTGCTAGGCGGCAAATAAGATATCTCATTAAAAAGGGTGTTAAAATATCGAGCGTTTATGAAGTTGACTGCAAAAAGATTTTAAATTCAAGAACTGAATTGCCGATTAAGCATTTCAAAGAAATTCCTAAAGTTGGAAACTCCTTCATTATTGTTTTAGTTGGAGGAATCTGTGTCAGGCAGAATGTGAAGAATTTTTTAAAATCTAGAAATTATAAAATTGGTCAGGACTTCATATTCGCTGCTTAGTTATTAAAAACTTATATTTTCCTCTTGATTTTAATTTAATGTTTCTTGACTAGTATAATCATAGTTCAATCTCATTATGAAAATACCTCTATCAATGTTTATATTTGTACAGTTTTCTGTATTTGCAATAACACCACCTAAGGGCTTCACTCCTTTATTTAACGGAAAAAATCTTGATGGATGGTGGGGTCTTAAGACTGAAGATCCAGAAAAATGGCTTAATTTGCCCAAAGATAAATTTCAGGAAAAATGGGAAGCAAGCCAAGTAGACATCAGAAAGCATTGGCGTGTAGAAAATGGAATTCTGATTAATGATGGAGAGGGACTTTTCCTTTCTACAGAGAAAAATTATCAAGACTTTGAGCTTTTGCTAGAGTATAAGACAGTTGCCGGAGCAGATAGTGGGATTTACCTGCGGGGCGTTCCTCAAGTGCAAATTTGGGACACCACAAAAGAAGGTGGAAAATGGAAACTTGGTGCGGATAAAGGCTCTGGTGGTTTATGGAACAATGGACCAAAAGGAACTAAAGGACGAGACCCTCTTGTCCACGCTGACAAGCCATTTGGGCAATGGAATCAATTTCATATTGTTATGAAAGGAGATTTAGTAACCATCAGGCTAAATCAAAAGCTAGTAGTTCATCGGGCACCTTTAATTAATTATTGGGATAGGAAAACTGAATTAGCAAAGAGGAAACCACTCATTAGCAAAGGACCGATCCAACTTCAAACGCACGGCGGAGAAATTAGCTGGCGGAATATTTTCATAAAAGAATTGAAGCCAGCATGTTGTGAAGAGGATTATGAGTCGGTTTTTAATGGTAAGAACTTGGATGGATGGCTAGGTCCAATCCAAAACTATGAAGTAATTGACCAGACCATAAGATGCAAGAAGGGTAAAGGTGGCACAATTTTCACCAAAGAAAAATATCAGGATTTTGTTGTGAAACTTGAATTCAAAATCCCTTCTGGCGGAAATAACGGACTAGCCATACGGTACCCTGGGAAAGGAAACGCTGCATATCAAGGAATGTGCGAACTCCAGGTACTTGATAACACTCACCCACGCTACAACAAGTTAGACCCAAGGCAGTTTCATGGTTCTGCATACGGAATCTCAGCAGCAAAAAAAGGTTTTTTGCTGAAACCTGAAAAATGGAATCAGCAGGAAGTAACTGTAGTGGGATCAAGTATTGTCGTTATTCTTAATGGTAATTTAATTTTAGATGCGGATCTAAGTAAAATTGATACTTTCATGGCAGACAAAAAACATCCTGGGATTAATCTCAAGGAAGGTCATTTCGGCTTTGCTGGGCACAACGACCCTGTTTCGTTTAGAAACATTCGTATAAAAAGAATCTAGCCTAAAGATAAGTTTGCTTAAAAAAGTTTAATTATTTGACTTTCAATTCAATAAGCATCCTAAGCAGCATAACCTCGCTTAAGGAAAATATTAGCGTAACAAATAATGAGACCCAAAATATTTTATTATAAAGCGAGTAGTTTTTAGCGAAGAAAATTGCAGGCAAAATCCCTAGTCTCAAAAGGCAAAGAGTATTAACCAAAAGAAAAATCCAGCCTAATATATGCATCCATAGAGCCATACACTTTGGTGTAAGACAAACTCAAACTAAACAACCATAAGGAGTTGATGGATAGTTTGTAAATCTTTCATCTTTGAATTATTAGTAGCAAATGTTTTCACGAGCGAACCAAAAAGTAATTTATGGTGCAACAAATATTAATCTTTTTGAGGATATTTGTGAGAGTTGTACAAATGAACTAAAGAATATAGGATTTGAATCAGAGGTGTATCTTGTCAGCGGTGGAGTAGGAGTCAAGTTACTCAAAAATCATCCTTCACTTTCGCTCATCTCTCATCTTCCTATAGTTGAACTTTCATATTTATACAAGGGTGTGCCTGAACTTAAGAACTTGGAAATGTTAAATTTGAAAAGTCTTCGGTTTTATAAATCACAGATAGATTCACTTCGTCATTTCAAAACCATAAAACTTAAAACTCTTCACTTAGAGCAAATAGATGCTACCGACTTTGAGAATCTCAATACCACCGAATTAACTGAGTTATCCCTTAGGAAATCTAAAGTGCAATCTCTCGACTTCTTGTCATCTGCACCTATAGAAATTATCTTTCTTTCTCAAACCTTCATTAATGATAGATCTTTAGAGTCTTTAATCAATAAGCCTATTTCTAGAATTGATTTATTGAAATGTGAAATTTCGAAAATTGATTCCATTTGCCAAGGCAAACTTGAAGAAGTTTGTATTAGCGGAACAAATATAACAAATATAGAACCTTTATCTTTTTGCCCTTTAAAGAAGCTGGAAATGAGAGCAACTAAAATTTCAGACCTTTCTGCTTTATCGAATTGCCCCCTGGAAGTTGTTCATTTACCGGGGTCAGAGGTTATAAGTATTGAACCGATGCGAAGTTGTCCGGTGAAAGACATGAATATAGTAGGCTTAGATATTCAGGATTTTTCACCGCTGCTTGATATGCCAATAAAAAGACTTAAATTATCAATAGAAAACCTCACTAAGTCTCAAATTAATATTTTGAAAAATTTAGACTTAGTTAATATTATCTCTCCTGGGGATCCCGAAGATCAAAGCTCAGACCAATTTTTTGATAAACTAGATCAATAAGAATTCAAGCCACTTTGTATTGAACTGATATATTCAGAACTTGTCCTAGACCAGCATTTTAAATAAATAG
Source organism: Opitutia bacterium (assembly GCA_002694035.1). Lineage (GTDB taxonomy): Bacteria > Verrucomicrobiota > Verrucomicrobiia > Opitutales > Seribacteraceae > Seribacter. The sequence goes on along the minus strand of NZKY01000155.1, from coordinate 9,752 downwards.
AGTTAATGTCCTCTAGAGCTGTTAGAAATCTAAAAAACTACTACGATGTTGTAGTAATCGGAAGTGGATTGGGGGGATTAACGGGAGCAAATATTTTGGCTAAGCAAGGGCATTCGGTGTTGCTCCTCGAGCACCACTATCAATTTGGAGGACTGGCAACTTGGTTCAAGCGGGCAGGTGGTCATATATTTGATATTTCTTTACATGGTTTTCCGGTTGGCATGATAAAGTCATGCCGTCGATATTGGACCAAAGAAATTGCCGACTCTATTGTACAGTTAAAAAATATCAGATTCGTAAATCCTCAATATGATCTGAAAACTACTTTTGACCGTATGGACTTCACTCAAATCTTGCAGGACTCCTTCCATGTCGCTCGAAGCAAAGTTGAGGATTTCTTTGAACATCTTCGCAGTATGGACTATTTTGCTAAAGATGGGAGTACGATTGGAGAACTACTTGAACAGTTCTTCCCGGGAAGAGACGACATAAAGCGATTATTGCTTGAGCCAATTTCTTACGCAAATGGTTCATCTTTTAAAGACCCGGCAATTGCTTACGGGATAGTTTTCACGAATTTCATGAAAAAAGGAATTTACACATTCAAAGATGGCACAGATTCCTTAATTAAAAAAATGGTTCAAGAACTAAGGGGCAACGGTGCTGAACTACGCAGACAATGCAATGTTGAATCCTTAATTACTGAAGAAAAAAGTGGACAGCATCATATCTCTGGAGTCGTAGTAAATGGAAAAAAAGTTCATTGCGGGGCAGTCCTATCAAATGCAAATTTAAAAAGCACAATAGAAAAACTTCTTGGATTAAAAAAACTTCCTCAATCATTTGCCCAAAAAGCGTCATCTGTCCGACTAAATTCTACTTCTTGTCAGGTTTACATTGGTCTTAAAAAAGGTGAATCTATTCCAGATGTAGGAGATTTAATTTTTACATCCGATGCCGAGTCTTTTTCCACAGAAGAGCTCACAGACTTCAATACAACTAGTCGAACTTTTTCAATTTATTATCCAGATACCCGACCGCACCGTAAAGACAAGATGTACAGTATTGTTGCATCAATAAACGCAAAATGGAAAGACTGGAGTAACCTCTCAGCAGAACAGTATGAAGTCCAGAAGAATAGGTTGTGTGAAGAATCTATATGTGCTCTTGAAAAAATAATTCCTGGAATAAGAAGAAAGATCGATCATATTGAAGCTGCTACTCCTAAAACCATTAAACATTACACCCAGCACAATAATGGTGCATCCTTCGGAACAAAATTTGAAGGTCTTGATGTATCCTCCGAACTTCCTGATCATGCACCTGGACTTTATCATGCAGGATCAGTCGGAATCATAATGTCTGGCTGGCTCGGTACAATTAACTATGGAGTTATAACTGCTAACAAAATTGATTCATTTTTAAGGGAAAAGCTTAAGCCAAGCAGTCAAAAAACTTCATTGCAAAGCCTCTCAACTGCATAAACATTTTATAATGGAAGATATATATCGCCGAATCCCTCATCGCCCACCATTTCTCTTTATTGATAAAATCCTAGAAATCGATGGAAATGGGGCTAAAGCTGAACTTGAAATCAAGCCTAGCCTCACTTTTCTTGAAGGCCATTACCCTGGGAATCCAATCATGCCTGGTGTATTGCTCTGCGAATCAGTTTTTCAAACAGGGGCGGTTTTTTTAGCAGATTTTCTCACAAACGAACCGTTGGTTTCAGACGATGTCACACCAGTATTATCCAGAATAAGGGATGCACGCTTTAAACGGATGGTCTTGCCGGGAGACACTGTTGAAATATCGGTGTCATTGATAGACCAGGTTAGTCACTTTTTCAACCTCAGAGGAGAAATAAAAAATAAAAATAAAACATCACTGACTATTTCATTTGCCTTGGCTTTAGTTAAAGATGGCAAACAAAAATGAGCTTTCTAGGCTTAGAAGGAAATGTTTTTCTTGTTGTTGGGATGGCAAATCGTAAAAGCGTTGCTTGGGCAGTTGCCAAAACGCTTGAAGAAGAAGGTGCAACTGTGTTGTATTCTCTTCGAAGTCAAAAAAGAAAAGATGAACTGGGAACTTTTCTTGAGGGAAGAAAGATTTTTATTTGTGATTTCGAAAATGAGCCTGAAATTGAAAAACTTGGTCGAGATTTGAATGAGTTTTTAGGAGATAGAAAGTTGAATGGAGTTCTTCACTCTATTGCATTTGCAAACTATTCAGAAGGCTTAAAACCCTTTCATCAGACGAAAAGGAAAGACTTTTTACAAGCCATGCAAATATCTTCATTTTCTCTCATTGAACTATCAAGAGTCTGCAAAGCATGCCTCGATGATTCTGCATCTGTGGTAACAATAGGTATTTCATCAACTGAAGTAACTGCTGAGAATTATGGTTATATGGCTCCGATAAAGTCCTCTTTAGAAACTTCTGTTAGGTATCTTGCGAAGTCTTTTTCTAAAGACAGCAAAGTTCGATTTAATTCTGTAAACGCTGGGCCTTTAAAAACAAGTGCGTCGGCTGGGATACCGGGTTATTTGGTAAATTATTTATATGCGGAAAAACTCACTTTTAGAAAAAAAGCCTTAAGCACTTCTGAAGTTTCCAATTTGGCGACCTTTTTATTAAGTCCAAGTTCATCTGGAATCAATGGCCAAGGGATAACTATAGATGCAGGAATGGGCTTAAATTATTTTGACCAGAATATAGTTAATTCAGCAATGAAGATTGATGAGTAGTGGATCTTTTCAAAAAGTTTCTATTGAAAAAATGGCTTATTCCTTACCTGAAGAAGCTTTCAGCTCCGAAGATTTAGAAAGCGAGCTCGAACTTCTTTACAATAGGTTAAATTTACCAAAGGGAAGGCTTGAATTAATGACTGGACTGAAAGAAAGACGTTTTTGGCCATCAGATTATGAACCTTCTAGTGCATCCGCTGAAGCAGGGGAAAAGCTTTTAGCTATGGGAGTTGATAAAGATGAAATTGACCTTTTAATTCACTCTTCTGTTTGTAGAGACAGACTTGAACCTGCTACTGCATCTTATGTTCACAGAAAGTTAAATCTTTCCAGTAAAACACAAATATTAGATATTTCCAACGCATGCTTAGGCTTTATTAATTCATTAATTTTAGCCTCTGGTATGATTGAGTCTGGTCAAATAAAACGGGCAATGATAGTCGCGGGGGAGAATGGTAAACCTCTGGTTGATAGGACGCTGAAAATTTTGAATCATAGTACTTTTAGTCGCAAAGAGATAAAACCATTCTTTGCAAATCTTACTATTGGGGCGGGTGCTGTTGCGTGGACTATCGCAAGGTCTGATTTGGTTTCTGGCCATGCCCCTAAAATTTCCAGTTTTGCCTGTGAAACAGATACTTCACACAATCATCTGTGTGAGGGGGATAGTGAAGGTGACGAACTTGTTATGCAGACTAACTCAGAAGAATTATTACACGCCGGCATTTCAGTTGCCAGTCGTGTTTGGGACAAATTCAAAAAAGTGAGCAATTGGAATCCAGAAACACCCGAACTCATCGTAACCCATCAAGTTGGCAAGGCTCACACGAAAGCTATCTTTGATAAACTAAATTTAGACATTGCCAAAAACCATTCAACATTTGAATTCTTGGGTAATTGTGGATCTGCATCATTACCCATAACTTACACTCACGCATGCGAAGAAAAACACGATCGCCTTTTATCTCCAGCAGTACTTCTTGGGATTGGAAGCGGATTGTCTAGCATTATGGTGTCTATCAACCCTTGAAATTACCACAAGACTTAGCATCTCTATACCCTTTCAAGAGTCATTTTTTCAGAACAGAAAATGGTCACAATCTACATTATTTAGATGAAGGGAATTGTACTGGAGTTCCCACTCTTTTCCTTCATGGGAATCCAACATGGTCTTTTTTTTACAGAAACCTGATCAATCAATTTAAGCATCTTTGTCGATGTATTGCCCCCGACCATATTGGATGTGGATTATCTGAAAAGCCAAGTGAAGAAAACTTCAAATATGATCTTAAATCACATAGCGAAAATATTAATGCTTTATTGAATCATTTAAAAATTAGTAAAGTTAATCTTGTCGTTCATGACTGGGGTGGAGCGATTGGCTTGGCCGCGTTTCGAAATAAAACTCACTTAATCAATAAATTGGTAATCCTAAACACAGCCGCTTTTCAGTCGCAAGATGTTCCTAAAAGAATATTAATCTGTCGGCTTCCCGTGATTGGCTCTTTACTTGTTAGAGGTTTAAACCTGTTTGCAAAAGGAGCCAGCATAATGGCATCAACAAACTCTTTGAGTCCTGAAGTTAAAAGAGGCTTTCTTTATCCCTATGACGGATGGCAAAATAGAATCGGAGTTTGGAAATTTGTAAAAGATATACCATATGAGAAAACGCATCCAACCCGTTGCATCCTTCAAGAAACCGAAGATTCATTGAAAAATTATGAGGGAACTCCAAAAATTGCTTGTTGGGGAATGAAGGATTTTTGCTTCCATGGTGGATTTTTGAAAATTTGGACAAATATATTTCCTGAAATGGTAGTCTGTAAATTTTCTGAGTCAGGACATTATTTATTAGAGGACGACTTAGAAGGTTGTCGTTCTAAAATAGAACCCTTTCTATTTTCATAAAAATTTTGTTCTTCTTGCATTCATTTACAATCAGACTCAAATTAGTGACATGAGTAAAAAGTTTCCTCTGCGCAATAGGGAAGAAAGAACGCATAATGTTGTTTCTATTGAGGCATATGACAACACTTCAAATGCATACCGCCCAGAGCAGCCTAGAAAACCAGAAACTGGATTTGGATTTTATTTATCCATTGCAATTATAACTTTCATAACAATCTTTTTCTTCTCAATATACGAACTTGCCGTAGAAACATGGGAGAGACTGAAGTAAAAAATTCGATTGATTTAGCAATACACAAGGAATACAGAGAGTTTATAGATCATCTTAAACTGGAAAGACGGTTATCAGCATACACTGTTAGAAATTACGGACATGCAATTAATCATTTCTTTAAGTGGTTAACTAACTCAGAAGTCATTAAAATTTCACCTACTCAAGTTACTCGAACTCATGCAAGATCTTACATTATTGAGGCTCAAAAGAAGTTTTCAAAAAAAACATTAAACAATCATGTCTCAGGATTAAGAACTTTTTATAAATTCTGCTTGTCTAGAAAAATAGTAAATCACAACCCCTTCCACAATTTAGTTCTCCCTAAGAGTCAAAAGTTATTACCTCAAATTCTTTCGGAAAAGCAAGTTTTCAAGTTGTTAGAGCAACCAATCTCATTTGAAAATAATTCAGACAAACCGGACTTTAAACAAACTCGCGACCTACTTATCCTCGAATTACTTTATGCTACGGGTCTGAGAGTAAGTGAATTAATAAATATAAATTATGAAGATATCAATTTTAGCAATGCTTCTGTTAAAGTGCTAGGGAAGGGGAGCAAGCACAGACATGCTCCAATTGGAAGAAAAACGCTAAAATTATTAATCAAATTTCGAGATTTATTCGTAAAAGATACTTCCTCTCTTGCACCTTTAATTATAAATAAAAACGGGAAAAGATTATCCGTTCGGAGTGTTCAAATACTATTAAAAAAATATCTTTCACATGCTGAACTCCCGATGAATATTACTCCACATAAAATCAGGCATTCTTTTGCCACACATCTGCTAAATAATGGTGCGGACTTAAGAGCTGTTCAGGAATTATTAGGACACTCAAGTTTATCGACTACTCAAGTTTACACTCATGTTTCTTCTTCGAGATTAAAAGAAGTTCACGGACTTGCTCATCCAAGAGCTTGAGTTTATTAAATCACCACACCTTGCTAGCCATTGTATTGACTGGGTTTAGTTCCGATTTAAAATTTCAAGCTTAATTAAACTAGAAAATTTTGTGTTTATGTGAAAAGAAAGTTGTAAAAATTCAGGTTTAGAATTTAAAATTTAAAAATGAAACAATTTTGTTTATTTTTCTTTTTTGCAGTGCCAGTTTTTTCCTCGGAAACGGTTTTCGATTTTAAAGACCCAAAAGGTGTTAATAATATCATTTTTCAAATGGATGCTCCATTAGAATCTATCAATGGTTCAGGTGATGGAATTGATGGCAAAGTCTCATTCAATCCTGACAAACCAGAAGCTACTAAGGGTACGATATATCTAAAAGCAAGTACTTTACATGTAGGAAACCCAGTTCTCAAAGAGCACATGCATGGTTCAGATTGGCTCAATGTTTCAAAGTTTGATTCAATAAAATTTCAGCTCTCTAAATTACATAAAATCAAAAGATCTCAAAATGATTTTACTGCACAAGCCAAAGGAAAAATGACCATCAAAAATGTAACATTAGAAATAGATGTACCGGTAAAGCTTACTTATCTAAAAGGATTGCTCGAAAAGAGGAACCGCGTCCCAGGCGACTTGCTTATTCTAAGATCAAAATTTATCGTAAAAAGATCCGATTTTAATATACAAAAAGGTCAAAATCTTGAAAAAGTTGCCAATGACATTGAAATCTCCTTAAACCTTGCCGGTTCAGCACCAAAATAGTAATTTATAGTTTTTACCCCAAAGAGCAGTGATTCTCTGCTCACCCCTACAAGCGGGAACATGTATGACATGTTCTCGCTTTTACTTTTGTTAAATATTCTATATGATTAGCAATTTTATATGTTCCCCCAAGATATACACCCAATTACCGACCATTTGGTTAACCAAAAGTCAAAAGAAACTTTGCTTGGTCAGAGAGGAGCCGTTTTTTGGCTTTGTGGGTTATCAGGTTCGGGTAAAAGTACATTGGCAATCAAACTTGAAAAAGATTTACATGAATGTGGTTTCTACTCTGTTGTTTTGGATGGAGATAATTTGCGAGAAACTATCAATCAGGATTTAAGTTTTAATGATAGAGATAGAGAAGAAAATATTCGTCGAATTGCCCAATTATCCAAACTTTTATCCTCGAATGGAATTATCGTGATTGTTTCAGCTATCACTCCCAAAGAAAGCTTTAGGATTAAGTCGAAAGAGATCATAGGCGAAGAAAATTACTATGAAATCTTTGTGCATGCTAGCTACGAAAAATGTTCTAAGAGAGATGTCAAAGGATTATACGCCAAAGCTGATAAAGGACTTATCCAAGATTTTACCGGCAAGAAATCAAACTTTGAGGAACCTCAAAAGGCATGGCTGACAATTAACACAGAAGAAGATTCTGTATTGGAAAGCTCAAATAACTTACTTTCTAAAGTAATCGTTGAGATTAAAAACTAAAACTATATGCACAATTATAACTTAAATCATCTTGAGCAGTTGGAGTCAGAAGCAATTTTCATCCTTCGTGAAACTGCTGCCCAATTTGAAAGGCCAGGGCTTTTATTTTCCGGCGGTAAAGACTCAATAGTAATGGCATACTTAGCTGCAAAAGCTTTTGCTCCAGCAAAAATTCCTTTTCCTTTCATTCATATAGATACAGGTCATAATTTTGAGGAAACCATTGCCTATCGTGATTCCTTTATCAAAAAATATGGAATTCAATTAATTGTTGGATTAGTTCAAGATTCGATCGACCAAGGAACCGCTGTTGAAGAAACTGGACCGAATGCAAGCAGGAATGCTTTACAATCAGTTACGCTTTTAGAAACAATTGAAAAAGAATCTCTGGATGCATGCCTAGGGGGTGGGCGTAGAGATGAGGAAAAAGCCCGGGCAAAAGAGAGGTTTTTCTCACATAGGGATGCATTTGGGCAGTGGGACCCCAAGAATCAACGACCTGAATTGTGGAATTTGTTTAATGGTAAAAAAGGTCCTGGGGAAAACTTCAGAATTTTCCCTCTCAGTAATTGGACGGAAATGGATGTTTGGCAGTACGCAAAGAATGAAGCTATCGAATTACCCAACCTTTACTTCAGTCACAAGCGTGAAATCGTTGAAAGAAATGGAAGCTTACTCGCAGTTTCTGAATTTGTTACACCGAGGCCAAATGAATCTCCCAGAGTAGAAACCGTTCGTTTTCGGACAATTGGTGATGCCACATGCACGGGTGCGATATTATCGAATGCCACAAACCTTCATGATGTTATATCTGAAGTTGCAGCTTCAAGAGTTACAGAAAGGGGATCACGTGCTGACGACAGACGGTCAGAAGCGGCAATGGAAGACAGAAAAAAACAAGGTTATTTCTAAATATCTTTTACCCAAATGACAGTGCAGAATGACTATTTAAATATGGATTTACTTCGTTTTACCACCGCTGGTAGTGTGGACGACGGTAAAAGTACATTGATTGGAAGACTTTTTCACGACACCAAAACAATTTTTGAAGATCAATTAGAAGCTATTGAGAAGAGCAGCAAGCAAAGGGGTGACGAGCATGTAAATCTTGCCTTGCTTACTGATGGTCTTAGAGCTGAAAGAGAGCAGGGGATTACCATTGATGTCGCTTACAGGTATTTCGCAACGCCAAAGAGGAAATTCATCATCGCTGATACTCCAGGTCATATTCAATATACCAGAAATATGGTCACAGGTGCTTCTACAGCTAACCTTGCTCTAATTTTAGTCGATGCCCGCAATGGAGTTGTGGAGCAGACTAAAAGGCACACCTTTATAGCTGACCTTTTAGGCATCAAGCATGTCGCGGTTTGTATAAACAAGATGGATTTAGTTGAGTATAAAGAAGAAGCTTACCAGAAAGTCCTTACGCAATATACAGAATTTGCGTCTCGGCTCGAAAATGTGACCGATCTTAATTTCATTCCTATCAGTGCCTTAAAAGGAGATAATATCGTCGATCGCTCAGATAATATGCCTTGGTATAAAGGACCACCGCTTCTATATCATTTAGAGAATGTCTACGTTGGCTCAGATAGTAATCATGTTGATTCTCGTTTTCCCGTTCAATGGGTAATCCGTCCACACTCCGATGAATATCATGATTTTCGAGGTTTTTCTGGACGAGTAGCCGGTGGAGTATTCAAAGTTGGAGATGAAGTCACAATATTGCCTTCGGGTTTTTCGACCAAAATTAAGAAAATCCTCAAAGGCAATGAAGAAATTGATGAGGCATTCCATCCTCTTTCAGTTACTTTTCTACTTGAAGATGAAATTGATGTGAGCAGAGGAGATATGATTGTGAAACCAAACAACCAGCCTAAAGTCTCTCAAGATATTGAAGCTTTTATATGCTGGTTCTCGGGGACAAAAAAACTCAACAAGGGAGGAAAATTCATTTTCAGGCATACTACCAAAGAAGCCCAAGCTATTGTTTCTAACATCCGTTACAAAGTTGATGTAAACTCACTAAGGAAGCTGGAAGATGTCGAAGGTTTTGATATGAACGATATAGGCCGAGTTTCTCTTCGAGTATCACAGCCTATTTTCCACGACACTTACCGAAGGAATAGAAATACCGGAAGTTTTATCCTTGTTGATCCATTTACCAATGAGACACTTGCTGCCGGAATGCTGAGATGACATTGCTAGAAAATCATATTAACCAGTTAAAAGAACTGGCTCTTCGACTGATTGATCAAAGGAATGCCAAAATTCTTGTTTCTCCATTAGCTAATGAATCTGGCTATTGGTTTGGTGGCGGGAATATAATTCAGGAGGAAGATGGAAGAATTCTAATCTGCGGGCGATACCGAAATGCCGGTGATTCCACAACTGGAGTTGGTGCGGGGGAGCGAGGATTAGAATTTGCAATCTTTG
>NZKY01000016.1 GCA_002694035.1 Opitutia bacterium | reverse complement strand
TATTCAGATCTCCCCGAAGAAAAAGCCCTTGAGAAGGACGAGTCGGGCCAAATTAAATACCGTGCAGGTAGTCCTGCTATCCACATCCTAAGAAGAGATTTTATCGAGCAATTTGCGAGTGGGGAGATTAAACTCCCTTATCATCGGGCAGAAAAGAAAGTCGCCCATGTTGATGAAAATGGGCAACTCGTGACTCCTGATCAACCAAACGCAGTTAAATTTGAAACTTTTGTTTTTGATGCCCTTCCCTTTGCCAAGAACCCACTCATTCTGGAAGCCGACAGGGGGGAAGAATTTTCTCCGGTCAAAAATATGACTGGCGTTGACTCCCTGGAAAGTTCCAGAGCGGATCAAATTCAAAAAGCAAAAAATTGGTTATTAAAGGCAGGCCACAAATACAGAGAAGACTCAACTGTTGAAATCTGCCCCAAATCTTTCCCTTACCCTGAGGATATCCAACTTGCTAACACCGACAGCTTTGATCTTCAACAAAATGAAATTTATCTGGGTTACTAATGAAAAAACTCTTCCTTACACTGATTTCTATTCTTTTCAGCATACACAACAGCACTGCTCAAAAGATACAGCCAACCTATAAAAACATATCTTACGGCCCGCATAAGGATATGACTCTGAATTTTTGGAAGTTTGAATCTGCATCTCCCGTTCCACTTCTCGTTCACATTCATGGTGGCGGTTGGATCGGAGGTAAAAAGAATGAAAGTATCAGCCCTAATGAATTAAAGAAGGGATACAGCTTCGCCTCCATTGATTATCGACTTGCCGGCACGGAGCTCTTACCCGCAGCTGTTCACGATGCTGCCCGTGCCATTCAATTTTTGCGCACCAAAGCAAAAGAATGGAACTTCAATCCGGCCCGTATCGCCGTGATTGGTGGTTCAGCCGGTGCGGCTTCAAGTCTCTGGCTTGCCTATCACGACGACATGACCGACCCTAAAAGCGTTGACCCTGTGCTTCGTAAGTCCTCAAGAGTTTGCGGTGCGGTTGCCATGGGCGGGCAGACAACTCTCGATCCATTTCTTCTCGAAAAAAAGATTGGTCCAGCGTGCATTCAGCATGGAATGATTTGGAAAACCATGGGAGCTAAAAGTATTAAAGACCTTATGGAGAACTGGGATCAATACAAAGAACTTTCATTGGAATGTTCACCAATTACCCATGTATCCAAAGACGACCCTCCCGTTTTTCTCAACTATGGAAAGCCTGCACCAATACCTGTCATCAAGGGCGATGGAATTCATCACGCTGGCTTCGGTCGTTTGTTAAAAGAAAAGTGTAAAAAAATGGGAATCGAGTGTTATCTTCAGGTTAAGGGTCATGAAACTGCAAAGCCTACGAAGGATCAATTTCTGAAAAAGATTCTTTTCAGTAAGTAAGATTCAAAAATCTCCTAAATTTAATTTCACGACTTAATAATTTTAGGATTTTCTTCAATTCCTTATAGTATTACATATAAGTTTGTCCTCCCCTTCGCTATAACGCACTATACTATGAAAATACATATTCTTTTTACACTCTTAATTTCCACCATTTCTCTTTGGGGAAATTACTTTATTCCAAAAATCCAAAAACCAATTGTTGATTCTTCAACCGGTTTCAATGTTCAGCCAGGTTTTCAAGTGGAATTGGTTTATCAAGTGGACAAAAAGAAATTCGGTTCATGGATTGCCATGGCTTTCGACAAAAAAGGAAACCTTACCGTTTCCGATCAGCAAAAAGCCGGAACCTTCTCAATTGAAATTCCTAAGGAAGGTGAAAAATTCGATGAATCCAAGATAAAGAAGCTCAATGTTGCTTCTTCCTTGTATGGCATGCTCTATGCCTTTGATCACCTTTACATGATGGGAAATCGCCAACTCACACGTGCTAAAGTTCTACCCGACGGTACACTTGGGCCTACTGAGTTTCTCGCAGAGATGGCAGGCGGTGGAGAACATGGTCCTCACTCCATCATCGTATCTCCCGACGGAAAAAGCATTTATGTAATTGCTGGTAACGCAACCAAAACACCAGACTTTCAAAACTCAAGGATTCCTACCAACTGGAAAGACGATGTCCTCCTTAAGAATTATGCATATGGTCACATGTCGCAGGGTAAAGCACCTGGCGGTTGGGTTATGAAATTAAGTCCTGACGGCAAAGATCGCGAAATCCTTAATATGGGGTACAGAAACCCATGCGACTTCGCTCTTAACCGTGATGGTGAATTGTTTATTTACGATGCAGATATGGAGTGGGATATTGGTGCGCCATGGTACCGTCCCACACGTATCAATCATGGCGTATCTGGCGGAGAAAGTGGCTGGAGAGCAACATCCAAGAAATGGAGAAAATATTTTCCGGATACAGTTGGCTCGGTAGTCGATATTGGACCTGGGTGCCCTACCGGAGTCATCGCCGGAACCGATGCCAAGTTTCCAACCCATTATCGTGATGCACTCTTCATTTGCGATTGGACCTTTGCCACCATGTATTCCATTCATCTCGAACCCAATGGTTCCTCATATATTGGCGAAAAAAGAGAATTTCTCTCCAATTCCGACGGATCTCTTGCTCTGACTGATGTCGATATTGGGCCGGACGGCAGTATGTATTTTTGCGTAGGTGGTCGTGGAGGACAGTCTTACCTCTATCGCGTTTCATACAAAGGTGCAGAGTCCACTGCATTATCCAAGTTGGATACAACTAGCAAACATGCCAATGCAAGATCCGCTCGTCGAATGCTCGAGAATTTTCATGGTGCACCCAATGCCGAAGCAGTAGCAAAAGCTTGGCCTTATCTGGGGAGCGAAGATTATCATTTAAGATATGCAGCCCGCATTGCTGTGGAATGGCAAGATCCTAAGTCATGGGCACAGAAAGCATACAAAGAAAAGAATGATTTAGCTGCTATTCACGCACTTCTTGGACTTGCTCGCTCAGACATGGAAGGAAGTTTAAAGCCAAGTATAAATCGCTTGCTGAGGGTTGACTTCGATAATCTCGATAAAACCGGAAAACTCGCCCTACTCAGGACCTACGCAGTCATCATGAGCCGTGGCGGCAAGCCAGAAGCAGAACAGATCAATGCAGTTGGAGCTCAATTGGATGCATTTTACCCAGCAAAGGATGACAACTTAAACGAAGAGCTTTGCCGTGTGCTCTGCTACCTTGAGCATCCATCGGTTGTCAGCAAAACAATTGCTTTGATGAAAACCACCAAAGCAAAAATACCTGATTATGATGTTGAGGTAATGAAGAGACATGCAGGATACGGAGGAAAAATTCTTGGAACAATGAAACAGGATGTTACCCCTAATGTTCTTAACATCCATTTCCTCTTTTGTCTGAAAGATGTGCAAAAGGGCTGGACCATGAAGGATCGAAAAGCATACCTTGGCGAACTTCAGAATCTAATGAGCAAAAAGGGTGGTAATATGTTCACCGGATACATTCAAAAAATTCGTGAATCTGCGATTGCATCGGTCCCTGAGAAAGATCGAGTTGCTCTTCAGTATCTCATGGGAACTGTGAAAAGCATCGATTTGGCAAAACTCCCTAAAGCCGAAGGACCTGGCGTTGCCTGGACAGTCGAATCCGCACTCAAAGAACTTAACAAAGAGCCATTACTCGGTCGTAATTACAGCAACGGAAAAAAGATGTTTTCTGCAGGTTTGTGTGTAGCCTGCCATCGCTTTGGAGATGAAGGTGGAGGAATCGGACCCGATTTGACTAATCTCGCAAAACGCAGTGACTACAAATCCATCCTTGAATCTACCATCCATCCTAGCATGGTCGTCTCTGAACAATTCGAGCAGCATGAACTCACCATGAAAGATGGATCAATTGTTATGGGTCAGGTAGTCGCCGAAGAAAATGGTGAGTACTCATTGGTACAATCTGGACTGGATCCGCTAAACTTGAAAAAAGTAAAAGTGGCCGATGTTAAATCCAAAAAAGGATCAAAAATTTCAATGATGCCAGGCGGTTTAATCAATTCTATGAATGCTGAAGAGCTCAAGGATTTAGTTGCCTACTTTGTCTCCGCCGGAGATAAAAAGCATAAAATTTTTCGCCCGCTTAAGAAACTTCAAATTG
>NZKY01000154.1 GCA_002694035.1 Opitutia bacterium | reverse complement strand
CCCTCCATAAGCATTTTCTTCCACTCCCCATTTTGAATAATCCAATGAATTTCCGTTAAATTCATCCGACCAGACTAGCTTCTGTTTAGAAATTGCATTAGATTGGGTAAGTAAGAAACAAAATATAATCTTAGTAATAAATTTCATAATTTGATTGAAACTTTAATGACCACGCAGATCAAACATCAATCATGATTCTTGATCCATTGAATATTAAATTTACAAGTTTATAAAAACAAAGCGGCCCGTTCTTGTTGCCAAGAACGGGCCTAAAAACCAAGAAAGCCTACCCCAAAACTTCCTTGGACAATATGACTTTAGGAATATGCTATTCTTTTCGTCAATAGATATTAAATTTTTAGGTTAAAAGATTGTCGGTTAGGGTAATTAAAGTACTGGTTTTCAGCATCTTAAGTTATAAACAATTTATTCAGAAAGTTATTCACCGAGTTGAACTTGTGTTGTTAGCAAATGCCTTCTTGGTCAATATTCCTTCTTTTTGATCCCGGGTTGAGGGATTGGGTAGATGCCATCCGCATTTGCGAGAAGTGGGGAAGGAGAAGCCATTGTAAGGTTTTCGACGCCCGGCCCGAATACATGATCTGAATTAAGCATCTGATCGTAGGTGACTTCCGTGCCGATATGTGCTGCCATTCTGCCCATGGAGGTCACTACACTTGCCTGAACGCCGCGTTCAACTTCGTTGTGAGGTTTATCGTTTTTGATGGCATCCATGAGTCTTTCCCATTCATCCTGATAGGGATTTGTCTCACGGGTCGGCCGTGAACCTTCTTTAAGTCCGAACATCCAAGCAATATCACTGTCAGATCCTTGACCTTTATGAATTCTGGCTTGAGAACGGTGTCCACCAGGACCGGAAATTAAGGCATAGCCCTTAGTGCCGTGAGCATGACTGGAAAATTCCTGATGGCAACCTGCCATATTTCTACCGTGAAAATATAGTTTTGTTTCATCAGCAAAAGTATATTCAACGGTGTAGTTATCAAAATTTTGGTCAATTTTTGAACCTCTGTAATGACGCCCTCCCTGAGCCTGACATTTTACTGGCCACATTCCTTTCATCCAGCAGCATTCGTCTATATTATGAATAAAAAAATCGCTGAATGAACCTCCGCTCAACCATAGGAAACTGTGAAAATTTTTAATTTGAAACGCCAGTTCCTCCTCATTTGCCGGTTTTTTTTCAGTAAAACATGAGGCAATGGGTCCCTGCATTCTGTATGCCCTCATGTTAAGAATTTCTCCTAACTCTCCATCTTCAATCCGGGATTTTAATTCCCGTCTTGCCTGGCTGTGCCTACACATTAACCCTACTCCCACCTTAAGGTTTATCTTTTTTGCTTCTTCATTGAGCTCAAGCATTTTTCTGGATGAGAATCCGTCTGGCGTGACTGGTTTTTCCATGAAAACATTAAGACCACGCTTGATTGCATATTGATAATGAACCCAGCGAAAGGCACAGGGGGAGGTAAAGATAACAACATCTCCTGGAGAAAGAACATCCATTGCTTTTTGATAGCTATCAAAACCTATAAACTGGCGTTCTTTTGGAACATCCACTTTTTCCTTATGCTTGTTGGCCAGTCCGTTATAACTGCGGTCCAATTTTTCTTGAAATACATCTGCCATTGCGACCAGTTTGGTTGGTCCATTTGACGCGGACACAGAAAGAGCATTACTTGCAGCCCCCGTCCCACGTCCGCCACATCCAACAAGCGCAACTTGGGTAACATCTGAACTTTTACCGTGAACTACGGGCAGGGCCATTCCGACCAACGCCCCTCCAGTTGCAATTTTTCCAGAGTTTGAAATAAAGTTTCTTCGCGAGAGGGAAGATTGGAGGATTTTGTTTTGAGGTTTCATGTATTGGCTGGGTTTTAATTTATTGAACTAAGTAGTGGATGTTTCAACAATTTCAAAATCTTACAAATATCTTCATTCTGATGAAATACAGTAGAGGAATTTGTTGGATCTGGTATAGATTTTTCCATCAATTGGGCTTAGGGTTGCTCGAAAGATTTCTTCCACATCATCTGAAATTTTATTTTGGGAAATGATTTTCAGATTTTTTTTATTTGGTAAGATAACATAGGTAGTGCCTGATTCACTTTGAACATAATAATGTTTACTAGTTACGATAGGAGATCCAGAAAATGCACCTTGGAGGCGATCAATCCAGTGGGTTTTTCCATTCTTGGCATCGTAGCATGTAATGACTCCACTCATACTTGTGACCAGAACCATATCATTTAACATCATGGGGGAGGGCAGGTCGCGCCCCCCATTTCTTTTTGCATGCCATTTCAAATGTGATTTAGTAACATCACCGAGTCCTTTGGGGCTGACTGCATACAGATCTCCGGGCTTACCATTCACCACATACAGCAAGCCATTGCCGTAAAACGGAATAGGGGAACCTCTCCCGTTAAAGCCTTTGCAAAACCAAAGCTCTTTACCATGATTGATATCATAGCCCCTTACTCCGTATTCTCCATTTAGTATTAGCTGCTTCCTTTTATTCGCTGTTATGCAGATAGGGGTACTCCAGCCGCCTCTTGGCTTTTCTACTCGGGGTGTATCCCATAAGATTTTTCCAGTTTCCAAAGTAATTGCGATTAATCTCGACGGACCCATGGAGTCACAATTTTGATAAACTATGCCATCGATAATTATGGGAGAAGCAGCAGCTCCCCAACTACCCGGAAAATCACCAAGTTGTAATTCCCAAATCTTCCTTCCATCCGTATTAAAGCAGTGCATGCCTGCAGGGCCAAAAAAAGCAACAACCCGGTCCCCTTCTGTTGCAGGCGTTGGAGTACACCATCCGTTCATTCGATGGCTATACTCTTCACCCTTATAATTTACGGTCTTTTGCCAGAGCAGTTTACCTTCTTTCTTAGAAAAGCATAATAGAGAACGCTTATCACCTGAGTTTTCACTTGCAGTAAGAAAAATTTTATTTCCCGCTTCCACTGCAGAAGACTGTCCTTCCCCGGAAATACTTTTTTTCCATAGGATGGAATCGGTATTCCATGAAGTGGGAATAATCTTTTCCGTCACGCCCATACCGGTTGGACCACGAAAAGATGACCAATTCTCTGCTTCCAGTAACTGAGTAATAAAAAGAAATGGTAAAATTAATTGATTGATTTTCATGCTGTATTCAAAGAAATCTGCCTACTTTATGGAAGAATGTTTTGATGAATTGTAGTTTATTTTTTCTTTTACTTTTCTAAAGGTATTGGTGCTTTAACTTCCTCTTGCCAAGAAAGGAGTTCGTTCAGTAATTCGTTCCTAACAGCCTTTTTGTTTAGTGCCAAATTGTTTCGTTCGGAGATGTCTTTTTCGAGGTTGTATAGTTCGACCGCCCGGTTTGTATCAATTCTTCCTCTTCCGCCATCGAGTATCCATTCTTCATGGTAGAGATGAAGTTTCCATTTTCCTTTCCTAATGACACTGACGGGTCGTGTGCGGAAGTTCTTATCCCTTGCCCCAATTTTGGCTCTGTCCAAATAGCCAGGCATGTGCCAGTAAATGGACTCTCTTTTAAGGTTCCCGCTTTGTTTAAGAAGAGGAAGTATACTCTCTCCATCCAATTTCTTATCGATTTTGGCTTTAGCTAGTTCAAGGTAAGTTGGGAAAAGATCGATATGCATTACCGGTTCGTGGCATTTGCTACCCGGCTCAATGAACCCGGGCCATAAAGCAATCATTGGTATTCGTATTCCGCCTTCATAGTACATGCCTTTTTCTCCTCGGAGGGGTTTTTGAGTTTTTACGCAACCCCCGTTATCTGATGTGTAAATTACCAGTGTCTTCTTTTCAATTTCGAGATCTTTGATTTTTTCCAGTACGCGATTCACACTTTCATCGAGATCGTAAACACATGCTTCGTATGGATTGTTAATTTTATCCCGCGTGGAATTCCTAGAATTTACTGGACCGTGGGGAGCGTGATGGGCAAGGTAGACAAAGAAAGGTTTGTCTTTATTTACTTCCATAAAGTCACATGCCTGTTTTGATAGATCAAACACTCCCTTTGGATCTGATCTCGGACCGGGCTTATTACCTTTTGCTCCCTCAGGGAGTTCACCATCACCGAAGCTGTCAT
>NZKY01000153.1 GCA_002694035.1 Opitutia bacterium | reverse complement strand
TTAATATACCTGCTTGCCGTAATCTTTGAGATCAAATTGGGAAAGGCAATCAGCCAGACTTTTCTGGTTATCTTAGGAAGTTATTTAATTATTCATTTTGCCGAGGCACTGATTCTAAAAAAATATGGAAAGAGTAAAGAGATTGATAGTTTATCCCTAACCACTGAGACACAGACTTCCCGTACCCTCGAACTTTTCGTTTCCTTTCTGATTATTACGATCACTATCGTTTTACTTATAAATATCTGGGGTTTTGAAGATTGGTTACAAACCACAAGTGTTCTTGGTTTTCTGGCCCTATTTGTATTTGCAAGTAAGGAATACTGGGCAGGTGATTTCCTGAGCGGAATTTTAATCATTAGTCAGGGGCGTATCGAGCGCGGAGATGTGATAAAGATTAAAGATCAAAATCTGGTTGGTATTGTTCTTCAAGTGGATAGTTTTCAGACAATTGTACGAGATTTGGTTAATCAACATGATATCATTCTACCTAATTCAAAGCTTAGACTTGCCCGGGTTGATGTACTTAAAACTGATTCAAAAAAAGGAGTGCGCGAATTCGAAGATTTTTATTTCGGATATGGCTCCGATTCTTCTCAAATAAAAGCGATGCTTGAAGAAGTTTGGCAAAAAACAATCGAACTGGGTTATGTCAGTAAAAAAGGAGGGTTTGTAATTGCCAATAAGGAATGCGGGGACCATGGTGTGAGATGGAGGTTGGCCTACACACTAAATGCTCCCCATAGGTTAATTGAGGCCGGAAATTGTGCACGGGAATGGGCTTATGAATTACAGGAAAAATATGAACTCCAATTGGCTACTCCCCTTACCCATTCTTTAAAGAAGGAAACGACCGCTTAACTTACTAATTGAGAATCCAGTTATGGATGACCAAGTTCAAGATTTAACAACCAATGAATCTCCTGAAAATCAGGAAGAACCCTGGTGCCGAATTTGCCACGACCATACTGATTATCGAAGAAAATGGGATACTTACAACAGAGCGGATTTGGATGGTGGTTCATATTCTGAAATTATTGAAATTCCGCATTGTATAGACTGCCAAAATCCAATGCTTCTTCTTTCAAATTGCCGGAAGTTATGCTGGGCTGTCAATTTATTGTCCTCTCTCGTTTGGCTAATCGGCCTTATTTCTTCTATCTTTCTTTTTAAATTTAATTTTGGCTCCATAATCGGGCTTATAATTTTGAGCCTCCTATGCTTTCTTCTTTCTCGCTTGCCTGACAAATCTCGAAAAACACTTTCCAGTTTTAAGAAAGCACAAAAAGAAAAAAGCATGAAGGAACTTCTTCAAAAGCTATAAATTTTATGCTGAAAATTGATGGACATGTTCACTTTGTAGGGGATGGTTCAAATGGATCAGGTTGCTGGTTGCGTAGAAACTTGGGAGATCGTTTATTCGAACCAATCGTCAAATCTCAGGCCGGGATCTACCGAAGCAGTCAAAAATTAGGAATTGATCAAGCTTATGAGGAAAAGTTGATCGACCTAATCGATAGTTCCTCCCTTGATGCTGTTCTCCTATTGGCCATGGATTATCCATACGACCAGAAGGGTAACAATCGAAAAGACGAGGCAAAATTCTATGTCCCCAATGATCATGTTCTTCATTTGGCTAAAAAATATTCTCAAATCATCCCTGCCTGCTCCATTCATCCCGCCCGTAAGGATGCAGTCGAGGAACTTGAACGATGTGCGGATAAAGGAGCCAAAGTCCTTAAACTACTCCCCAATTGTCACGATGTGGACTGTTCAGATAATCAATATCGTTCATTTTGGGAAAAGCTTTCGAAATTAGGACTTCCTTTCCTTGCCCATACTGGAGGAGAATTTTCCGTACCCGTTCTCAATAAAAAATTTGCAGATCCTCGAAGACTTCGCTTACCCCTGGAATGCGGAGTCCAAGTAATCGCAGCCCACGGAGCAGGAAGATCGGGTCTTTTGGACCCTGACTATACAAAGGATCTACTCAGGATGATGGACGAATACTCCAATCTCTTTACCGACAACAGTGCTCTTTCAAGCCCCAACCGTTGGCGGACCATTCCTGCCCTACTCAATCCCAAAATTCAATCACGCGTAATCCACGGAAGCGATTTCCCAATACCTGTGGGTGGATTTGGCCCATGGATTGGAAAGCTTCTCAGCAACTCTGATTATTCGGAATCACGAAAGATAAAAAATCCTCTCGAACGGGATGTATTCATCAAGCAGGCTGTAGGTTTTGAAAATAGTACTTTTACCCGACTCGGAGAATTAATTGGATAAAATATTTTATCAGGATGGATCGGTACGAAATCCATTTACCAAAGTCACTCCGATAACAATTAAAATTAAACCAAAAATCCCCTGCCAAGGGATCGATTGACCAAATAAAAAATAACTAAGGACTGAGACCAAAAAAATTCCCACTCCACACCAAGTTGCATATACGATCGTTAAAGGTATTTCCTTAACGGCAAAGGATAGAAAAATAAAAGCAACAAGATAAAAAATTACCAGAAATATGCTCGGGTAAACTTTGGTAAAATTCTTTGAGTATGGTAGTAGCAAGGTTGCAACAACCTCACAAAATATAGCACCAGCCAAATATAAATAACTATTCATTAAAAATGATTTATTGGGTATTAGTTTATTTCAAAAATAAATCTGATTGTAAAAGTTTTCTTCAAGGAAAACAATTAAGTCTTCCAACCTTGCTATCTTTTCATCTCATCCACAATTCTATGAATGCTCATTCTTATTCTACCATAACCTTACGAGCAAGTAGAAGTTGGATAGGTTGGTGGGTTGGAACCACGGGATTCATGATTTTTATTATCATCTTTTCCCTGTCCACAGAGATATTGAATTATATATGGGCTATTTACATGGCTATCTTCTTTTTCTTTGTAGGTCTTGTACGAACGTCAAAACAGAACAATTTAAAAATTTCCCACTCCTTTATTGAAGGAGGATTATTCTTCAGGAACAAAACAAGTTGGGATCAGATTTCCAGAGTTTATTCAGATTTGGATTATCTTTACTGGGAAGAAATTACTAAAAGTCAAAAGGTCAAAACGCACAAAGTACCCTATGAACACTGGGGAAGAGAATGTGTTCAAAATGGCAAAAAAGTTTCCAAGGAACTTGCACTCGAATGGATCCAAAAACTTAGAGAATCCAAATCCGTAAGGGAACGAATCGAATTGATAAGTGAATTCGTAACCATCCGAACAATTAGAAAAAAAGAAATTGCAGAACTATCTCAGGAACAACAAAAAAAAGCAAAAGCACTATTGCAAAAATACAAAAATGCCGGTGGTGAGTATAGAATGGAAAGAAGGAATGAAATTCGACAATATTTTGAACAAAAAGGCTGGGTGCTTCCTCAACCAAAAGTTTCTGAAGGAAAAAAAGTCATGGGATATATTTTTATCATTCTAGTCTTTGGATTTTGGATTTGGTTTTTCATCTTTGCTTTTTCAAGATAAGTATTAACTCACTCTCCCTCTCTATGAAAAGCTGGATAATTTTGAACAACACAAAAATTTGAATTAGTAGAACGAATCGGTCACTTTCCAAAACGGTGAGAATTATCTACTGCTTTTGAAAACCAATCCGAAAGCCAACATTGCTGTAGCGAGTACTTGGGGTGTAGTCGAAGCGCTTAGCAGAGCGAAGATCCGAATCGTTGTTGATCCAGGATCCCCCCCGAAAAAGCCGAAGCGCACCAGAGGATGGACCTGTTGGATCCACTACCGGGTTTCCAGTGGGATAAGTCGCCTGATACCAGTCCGCAGTCCACTCCCAAACATTTCCATGCATATCAAAAAAGCCCCACGGATTGGCGGCGTAAAGCCCCACATCACGAGTCTGTGAATATCCGCTGGCATTATAATTCGCATTCGTGCTGGCAATTGTCCCCCCCCACGAATACGCCGTACTGGTACCCGCCCGGCAGGCATATTCCCACTGGGCTTCGGTGGGCAAAACATAGGCCCAACCGGCGGGTATGTATGCCGATTGCTGAGCATTCAAACGGTTCAGGAAAATCTGGGCATCTGCCCAACTGACTTTTTCCACCGGGCGATTCGGGTTGTTTAGCCATTCACTTGGCTTTGCATTTAATCCATCGGTGTTACCGGTCATCACCGCCTCGTACTGGGTCTGAGTTACCTCGTACTTACCTAAGTAAAATCCTTGGGTAAGTGAAACATTATGTTCGGTCTCATCAGTTCCTCTTCCTGCCTCCGTCGTAGGACTACCCATCGTAAAGGTACCTGGTGGACACCAGATCATATCCATCGTCACGGTGGCATTTAAATCCGCGGTACGGTTGCCCACCACCGTGACCGTGCGGGTGGCACTGGCAGGATTCCCTGCTCCATCCTGTACGGTGTAGGTGAGTAAATAAGTTCCCGTGCTGTTCATGTCCACAAATCCTGTAACCACGATCTGATCGGTGATATTTCCGTCACGGGCATCGTGGGCCTCGACGCCGGGCTCCGCCCAGGCATGGCCCGCCTGACGCGTGATGGCGGCTCCCTCGAACAATTCCAGTTCGGGATTCGCCGTATCTGGCTGGACT
>NZKY01000152.1 GCA_002694035.1 Opitutia bacterium | reverse complement strand
GGGACTTGTCTTTTGGGTATTTTGTTTTGCCATGTCACATTATTCTAAATCGGTTGAACGGCGTTTTTCAGTCAAAGGAGAGGATAAATGAGTGAAAAACGCATAATTGAGATCAAACATTTGGATAAGTATTTTGGAGACTTTCATGTTCTCAAAAACATTAATCTATCTGTTGCGGCTGGTGAAAAGATTGTTATTTGTGGTCCCTCTGGCTCAGGTAAATCAACATTAATCAGGTGTATAAATTATCTCGAGAAACATGAAGGTGGAGAAATTGTCGTTGACGGTATACCTCTTGATGACAAGATTAAAAATATTGACGACATCCGTTCTGAGGTTGGTATGGTGTTCCAGCAATTCAACTTGTTCCCGCACATGACTGTCCTGGAGAATTGCATTGTTGCGCCTGTTTGGGTGAAGAGCGTCCCGCGCGCCGAAGCTGAAGCGCTTGCTTTGAAATATTTGGAGCGTGTCCGTATTCCCGATCAAGCCGATAAATATCCCGGGCAGCTCTCTGGTGGTCAGCAACAACGGGTAGCTATTGCGAGGTCACTTTGCATGCAGCCGCGTATCATGTTGTTTGATGAGCCGACATCAGCGCTTGATCCTGAAATGATAAAAGAGGTGCTGGAGGTTATGGTTGATTTGGCTGAGCAGGGTATGACAATGCTTTGTGTCACGCATGAAATGGGATTTGCAAGACGCGTTGCTGACCGTGTGATTTTTATGGATGAGGGTGAAATTATTGAAGAAAATACACCGACGTTATTTTTTGATAACCCACAAAATGATCGTACTAAAATGTTTCTAAGTCAGATTATCGGTGATTAAATTTTCTTTAATTTATTGCGAGTTTTTAATCGACACTCTTTTACGTTTATACGGCTTAAAACCAATTTTTTGGTATAATGGCAGGGCTGATGGGTGATCTAATGTATTGGTTTCTATAATCACACGTGTGGGGTTGCGGTTCCATATTTTTTGTAAGGTGTGAGATAGCATAGCCCGCCCGAGGCCCTTTCCTGTTTCAGACGCTACAAGCCCGACAAAAACAATTTCCATTTGAGGGAAATGCCGTGCGTGATATTCGGTAAAACCGATACATTCGTTATCTTTCCAAAGCTGGGTAACATAATTTTCCGGATGGTAAAGAAGCGCGCCCAATTGCCCATCCGTCAATCGCTTTCTGTTTACCCAGAAATGATTATCCCCGACGGCATGGTATATGGCGCGGTATTGTTTGATTTCAGGTTCTGGAGTTTCAATAAAGGCGAGCCCACTGATAGGCCATTTAAGATTAAGCTTTGGCGGTGCAAGCATCTCCAACATGGTTACATCTGCTGTAATTCTATCTTCGCGCGCCATTCACAAAGTCACTTTCTTAAACTTACTCACTTACAACCATTCAGGGCAGGGAAGGTTTTTCTCTTTTAAAAATGCAGAATTGAACAATTTGCTTTGATAACGTGTGCCGTAATCGCAAAGAATGGTTACTATTGTGTGGCCTGGGCCTAAATTTTCAGCCATCCGCATAGCACCGGCGATATTAATACCGCTTGAACCGCCTAAGCATAAGCCTTCATGCTTCAATAAATCAAATACAATTGGTAAAGCTTCTTCATCTGAAATTTGGTAGGCATCATCAATTGGCGCATCTACGAGATTTGCCGTGACGCGGCCCTGTCCAATACCTTCGGTAATAGAAGTGCCTTCAGATTTTAATTCACCATGTTTGTACCAATGATACATGGCTGCACCCATCGGATCTGCTGCTGCGATATGAATATCGTTGTTTTTTTCCTTCAAAAACATGCCAGTTCCAGCCAATGTGCCGCCGGTTCCGATGGCGCAGGTAAAACCATCAACTTTTCCTTCGGTCTGAGACCAGACTTCCGGGCCGGTTGTCATGATATGGGCATCTCGGTTGGCTGTATTATCGAATTGGTTGGCCCATATGGCTCCATTTTCGCTTTCTGAAGCGAGTTTCTTTGCCAGACGACCAGAATATTTAACGTAATTATTATCGTCTTTATAAGGGACAGCGGGGACTTCAATCAGTTCTGCCCCACATAAACGCAGCATATCTTTCTTTTCCTGACTTTGGGTTTCAGGGATAACTATTACGGAGTTATATCCCAGCGCATTTGCGACGAGAGCTATACCAATGCCTGTATTTCCAGCAGTGCCCTCTACAATTGTTCCGCCTGGCTTTAATTGACCTTTAGCTTCTGCATCGCGGATAATTTGCAGGGCAGCGCGATCTTTAACGGATTGACCAGGATTCATAAATTCAGCTTTTCCAAGGATGTTGCATCCTGTGAGTTCTGACGCTTTTATTAGTTTTATTAATGGTGTATTTCCAATAGCATTAATCATACCGTTATGGATGGTCATTTTTGGGTCTCCTATATCCTTTTTTACTTAATGGGACTGGAATAAACGCGCAAGAGCTCATATTTTAAGTTTGTCTGTGAACCAAAATGAAATATATATCGTATTAAAGTTATTAGTTGAAACATGAACTTAACTCAGGTTTTTAAATGTCAGAAGACATAGACGCATTATTATTACAATATTCAGCAGGTACTCTTGATGCACCGATGAGTATTCTTGTAGCCAGTTATCTGACACTGGAACCTGAGGCACGCAAAAAACTTGATTTCGCCGATAATCTCAATGCTTCGTTTATTGATAGTGAAAACCCGGTAGAAATGTCCGAGGATAGTGTTCATTCACTTATGGATTTGCTTGACAATGACACTGTCATTGAGTTTGTTGCCGATGAACCAGAACCAGTTGATGAAATCATTTCTTGTTCTGATATAGATTTGCCATTACCTCTTCGTCGCGCTTTATCTTCAGATGTCGATGATCTAAAATGGTCTTTCTCTTATCCTGGTGTTAAATCATCAAAAATTAAAGCCGCAGAGTCTTCCAGCGACATTCGTCTCTTGAAAATAAAGCCTGGTAAATCTGCACCGCGTCATGCGCATGAAGGAATTGAGGCCACGCTTGTGCTAAGAGGTGCATTTATTGATGGTGGAGAAGTATACAGCCGGGGTGATCTCGCCATCGCTGATGGTAAGGTAGAACACCGTCCAAAAGCTGTAGGTGACGAAGTTTGCCTATGTCTAGCCGTCACTTCTGGCTCATTAAAATTCAAAGACAGGTTTGGCCGTGTTCTCAAGGATTTTATATCTTAGCATCCTTGCTCTATCTTCTTTCCAGCTATCATTAATATCTTCTTCTCATGCAGAGAGTAGTTCAATAGTTTTTGAGTATCCTGCGCAGGATTGGTGGGCGGCTGTCCCACCAGAAGGCACTAAATCTTTTCTTATTAAATATAAAGGTAATGCCGTCGGCTTTCATCACATGGAGTTTTTTTTAGATGGAAAAAATCTCGTTGTTAAAACCCATTTTGAAATTATTGTGAAGCTAGGATTTATTAAGATTGCTGATTTCCGTCATGATGCAGTTGAATACTGGGAGGATGGGCAGCTGGTGGCTTTCATAACCAAGACCAAAGAACAGGATAAAAAACGCTTTGCAAATGGTGTTTTGCGTGAAGAGGGTCTAGTTGTTGAAGGCAGTAAATTTAGTGGTGTCATTGATAAACCCTTAATGCCTGCAACTTTTTGGAATCCCGAGTCACTCACAAAGAAAAAACTGGTCAATCATCAGAATGGCGACCCTATTGATGTTGAAACTACATTTTTAGGACTTAAACAGCTAAACGTTTTAGGTGAGATGAAGGATGTCCTCACATATAGTTTTGCTAAGGGAGATGCCTATTACACACGCCAAGGAGCATGGGTCGGTGGTGCTTTCAGAAAGAAGCGCGATGCAATATACGAAATATGTAGCAGTGAAAAAATCCCTCCAAAAAAGGAATGGCACTATGCCTCTGATATTTTGTTGAAGGAAAACCCATTTGAATAATCGAAAGTTAACATCAATGCAGCCTTCTGACGGGGTTGTTTGGATATCAGGCGCAAGTTCGGGTATTGGTGCGGCTGTGGCTGTTGAAATGGCTGAACGGGGCTGGAATGTGGCAATATCAGCGCGTAGTGTTAAAAAACTCGATACGATTGCAGCTTTGCATCATAACATTAATGCCTTTGCATGCGATGTGACTGACCGTGAGGGGATGTCACAAACAGCGCAGAAAATTGAAACTGAAATCGGCACACTGGCGATGATTATT
>NZKY01000151.1 GCA_002694035.1 Opitutia bacterium | reverse complement strand
TGGGGGCTATGAATTGGATTGAAGATAATTTGTATTCCGAATGGGAAAATATCGATTCTTACGAATTTAGTCATACCAGCAAAGCATGCCTCAAATCTAAGTCATACTTGGGAAATGACAGATACTGGGAAAGCTTTAAAAAAAGCTATTCGGACCTAATTTTAGAGAACCAAAAAAATGATGGTTCATGGCCAACCGCGAAAAATTTTCACGGAGATAGCGACATTTTCAGGACGGCACTGATGATTGATGCCCTGCTTACTTTTTAAGAAGATTAATGGATGATAAAAAATCTAATAATTAAGCCACGGCTGTTTTAAGGTTTACTTCCATTTCATTAATCGCTTTTTCAATTTCCGTACGAAACTCTGATAGCTTCGATTTTGAGAGGTTAATTTTATCGTGAGCTGCTTTCTGAAGTTCTTCGCAAATTTCAGTCATTCTATTACTCATTCCTTCTAGCGAAGAAAGTGCCTGACTGATTAGTTCTTCAGATGAATTGGCAATTTGTTGCAGGTGGGAGATTTGGTCATCAATTTGCCTCCTTGTTTCTCTTGTTTCTGCGAGTAAAATTCTCTCGTTAGGCACTCTCTTTAGGTCAGCGGTTAAGCCAATTTTGGAAAGTAACCAAATAATCCATTTTGATGGGTCAAGTTGCCAAGCTTTAACTCCATTTCGGTAATCCCATTGAAACTCGTGGTGGTAGTTATGGTAACCCTCTCCCATAGTAAAAATCGCTGCAATCCAACTATCCCTAGCACTATGGCTTGTTGAGTAGGGGCGGGAACCAATCATGTGACAAAGTGAATTGATGCAGAAGGTGGCATGTTGGACCATAACAACCCTAGCAACTCCAGGTATTAAAAAACCACCAAGAGCTCCGGCTAATGGGCTAATGTTTTGGGTAGTGACAGCATAGGCGTATCCGATTAAAGCCGGAAGTACGAAGCTCATAAAGAAAGCAATCGCGTGTACCCATTTAGCCTGCCACATCACGAGTGAATCTTTTTTCAGATCCTGTACATTGTCCATAGGAGAGTCGGGCTTAAGTTTGAACATTAACCAACCCATATGTGCCCAAAAAAATCCTTTGGTTATATCATACGGGTCATCATCAGTGTCGACATGCTTATGATGTTTCCGATGTTCCGAACTCCACCAAAGAGCTGAATTCTCAAAAGCAGCTGCACCAAATAAAAGAACGAACAACTTTACCGGCCATTTTGCTTTGAACGCTTTGTGCGAAAACAACCTGTGATATCCGACTGTTATGCTCATGCCCGTTGCGGGGTAATAGAAGAGGAAAACCGCAAATAAAAACCAATCCCAGCCAAAAAAGTAAAAGTAAGCAGGAACAGCAGTTATTGTAAGAAGGGCGGTAATAATGAGAAAACTGCTGGTAACCCATTCCACCCGACCAAAAGGAATATTATTGAACATGATAATCATGATCTTAACGATGATTCGGAAAATTACGAATCCTTTTTTCTTGGAATTAATTTTTCTCTTATGTATTCCGATCAGTTTTGACTTATTTTAATTTTTGATCTGAATAAGTTGATTTTATAAAACCAATCAAAAAATCAAAATATGAATAAGCTTTTCATTCCTTTCCTCGCTTCTATCCTTTTGCTACTTAACAGTTTTTGCTTGTTTGCAAGTGATTCAAAGATTCTTCACTTAAAGGGGAAGGACGGGCCAGGAAAGGGTAAAACTATTGTTTTAGTTTCTGGTGACGAGGAATACCGGACTGAGGAAAGCATGCCAATGCTTGCCAAAATTCTTGCCGAAAAGCATGGTTTTACATGCAGGGTTTTATTTGCATGGGATTCAACTGGAAAATATATCGATCCAAATAATCAAAGCGGGGTTATTGGTTGGAATCATCTTAATGACGCAGATTTGATGTTAATCGGAACCCGATTCCGTAGACCAAGTGAAAAGGATGCGAAACACATTACCGCTTTTCTCAATGCAGGAAAACCAGTGATTGGTATTCGAACATCCACTCATGCATTTAACGGGAATGGTTCCTTTGGCGGTAAAATTTCCTACGGTCAGTTTGGTCCTCTTGTCATGGGGGAAGGGTGGGTGAATCATCATGGAAAGCATAAGGGTGAGGGTGCTCGCGGGATAATTGAAGTTAAGAATGCTGCACATCCTATTTTGAAAGGCGTAACAGATGTTTTTGGTCCATCTGATGTTTATGGTATTCGTCGTCTTACAGATAAAGATACCATTCTGATGCGCGGGGCAGTTACAAAAACACTGGAGCCAAATTCTTCTTTTGTTGATTCCAAAAATGACCCGATGCAACCTCTGGCATGGTTACACCCATACACCGCACCCAATGGTAAAATTGGCACAACTTTTTGCACTACTATGGGGGCTTCGGTTGATTTGGTCAGTGAGGACCTCAGGCGTTTGCTTGTCAATGCGGCTTTCTTCCTTACCGGATTAAATGTTCCGGATAATGCTGATGTTTCCTATGTCGATCCATTTTATCCATCCTTTTACGGATTTATTCGGGATAAAGAATTTTGGCCGGGACAAGATATGCAAGCTGAAGATTATGGTCTAGGAAAGACTCCTCATGCAACTGATCCTAAAGGTACTCCAAATTGGCCTTTCCGCCCATCCCCCAAAAAATAAATTATATTATTTGCCGGAGTTCGATTGGGCCTTTGCCTCCTCGGCTAGTTTTCTGTATTTTTTTGCTTCACTTAAATAGACCATTCTCATCGAAGGGTCGTAAAGCCCCCCACGATTTTGCAGGCTTGGAGAACTGTAAGGAGAGCTAAGTCTTTGGGAGTCTGCCAAAGCTTGATAAGTTCGTGCTTTAGATTCGTATAATTGAACTTTTTGCTCTTTTATTTTGGGCAAGTTGCTGGAACATGAAGTTGTAATGAAGAAGGCAAATAAAAGAAACTTAAGCATGCTCTTTTCCATTTTCATAATTTCAACTTAATTTGAATGAAATATGATCACAAATTTATTATATCAATTATTCAATTGGGGCTCCGGATTGGGAAAGCATTTTCTTTGCATTGGTAACTGAAATTTTTCCGGTCGGTAATGGGAAGCCGAGAGTGTCTCCGTTAGGAGTAAACCCATCACCATTTAGGTCCACAAAAATGGGGTTGTTGTAAGCACATGGTTTAATTCCGGCTTGTCCACTGCTACCATAACCGATTCTTAAATCAGAATTGGTCCCGTAGGCTACTACAATTAAGTGGGCGTCTTCACTTAGTGGGATGGAAATTATTTTATTAAATTTTACCACACCATTTTGGAACCAGTCTGGATTGAATTCACGGGTGAAATTTAGGGATTCATCAAGGCGACCGTTTTTGAGCACTTGAATACGGTCAATATCAATCCATGACGGACATTGCACTCTGACATTTAGATCAATCGAATCATTTGCCCGCGTGGTTCCGCCAGCGATGGTTCCGTCCGAGGTGGAGACTTCCAGAAACGGACCGGTAGTTAAAATCATTTGGCCATTTTTCGCCCGGCGGCTTATTTCTCTCCAATCAATTTTATCGGGATCATCTGTCGAAGATGGTATGTAAGTCCGCCAGCCACCAACTCCATTTCCGTGTACGGTATGTGCGTCGCTTACAGCAATACCCCAAGTTTGAAGTCCACGGTTGAGCATTTGTAGCCAAACAAATTCACGTACAATATCAACTCTTTCCCTTCCTGCCAAACGCGTAATTTTGTAAGGTGCCGGATGCAGAATTTGAGCTGTTCGATAATTCTCAGTTTCGATGGCATCAATTAAAGATAAGATACCTCTATATCCACCGTCCGGTTCCCCATCCTTATCTCGGTCGATGAAATTTTCGATCATATCCGGATGATTAATGTGAACCCATCCGCTAGGATGATGACCAGAGTGGTTCATTAAATTTAGGGCATTGACCCTTGGGTCTCTGGTCCAGGTTGGGGCACCGCCATCTTGATGATGGTGCTTGGGGTCTAGCGGAAAAGCATTTAGGTGAGGTCCTGAACCCGTCAGCTCCATACCCGGAATGGTAGAGATTTCCTTTTCCAAGCCAAGTTTTAGAATTGTTGGGCCCCAGTCCATGATTCGGTTGTGTTCTGTAGTTGGGGCAAATTCTATGTGTTCGGCCGCCAAATTGATTAATCGATCGGGTGTACCGCATACATTATCTCCACTTGGAGTGGAATGGTTATGGAAATCAGTGCTGACCCAGCCGGGGGTGGAAACCGATCGTTTGAGGGAGGTTTTTATTTCTTCAAATTTACCTTTTTTAACTTCGATTTGCTTTTCAAAATGGTCATGTTCAATTCCTCGAGTTACGACTATTTTGTATTTGCCAGGAGTTAAATACACCGAAAATTTGCCATTTTCGGAATGGAATTGATCCACGCATCCATGAGCCCGGTCAACCGGTCCCAGTTTAGGACTTGGAGTACCCTCCACGCCAATGATTTGAGCTTTGCAGGGAGTGGTTGATCCATTCTCTTTGGTTATCAAAAAATTTACGCCTGATTGTACACCAAGGGAAATCTTTTTTTTCGTTAAGCCATCTTTATTTACAATAATCTTGGACTCCTGTGCTTCTCTACCATTGTCCATGGTATTCAATTTCCATTCACCAATTGGAAGCTCAAGCTCAATTAAGCCTGTTTCGTCCGGATATGCAGGAATCGATTTCCCCGTTTTTCCATCCCTGCTAAATTCTACTTTTGCAGTGGATATTCCTTTGCCGGAAGAATCTGAAATAAATAGCGAAATTCTTCCTACATCATTAAATTTAGCCATTGCTCGGCCGTATGCTTGAGCAGGGGACGTCCCAACACTTATAAAACGGCGAATAATAATTTCTTCTCCTGGAGAGAATGTTTTGGTTTTAGGAGGAACTTTTCCTTCCTGGTCGGGAAGCCACACATAGGCGTAGCCGGTTTTATGAGATGGGTCCACCGCATCTGCCCATTCCACCGAATCAAATTTGCCGGTATTGCGAAATCGGGTCCAACTATCATTAATTGGTCCGGCAATTTTTTCTATTCCATTATTATAGAGCCTTGAAGTAATTAAAAGTCCATACTCCTCTTCACTGAGGGAGAAGGTATGAGTTTTCGTTAATCCTCCAGAAATTGCAGGAGAGATATGAGTAATTATTGATTTTTTGTCTTCACCAATCATTACATAAGAAACTCTACCTTGCTGCTTGCTTGGTGAGAAAATAGTCAACTGATCATTATTTTTACCCCTGAGAGTGAGGTCATAAAGGCATCCTGGAGTCATTCCATTTGCTCCCCAGAAAGCTCCCATGTTCGCTTTCCGATTAGGGGCAGACCCAGAGATAACACATTCAATTTTATTATTTCTTAATACAAAATCTCCAATAATACCATCTGCCTCCTTTCCACCAGGTAAGTATTTTGTGTTTCTCGGAGAAATTTCGAATAACTCGACTTTTCCAAAACAACAGATGCAAAAAAAAGAAAACAGGATAAGGAAAAGTTTTTTCATGTCGGAAAAGCTTAAGGATTTTTGATTATGACATAATCCAATGCATATATTGCAATTTTGGAAATGAAATTTTTTAAATTGATACTGACCCAATTGATAAGATTGTTATGATTCATACCCATGGTTCAAAACACTTTGATTACACTTATTAGACATGGTGAGACTGAATGGAATCTTTCA
Source organism: Opitutia bacterium (assembly GCA_002694035.1). Classification (GTDB taxonomy): domain Bacteria; phylum Verrucomicrobiota; class Verrucomicrobiia; order Opitutales; family Seribacteraceae; genus Seribacter. Next base: position 3,847 of record NZKY01000151.1, on the reverse strand, counting down.
GGTAGATGGCAGGGGCACGCAGACTCTCCTCTCAGTTCAAGAGGGATCAAGCAAGCAAAGGCACTGGGTACTAGATTGAAGTCTGAACAATTTGATTATTTTTATTCGAGCGACCTTGGCCGTGCCATGCATACTGCCCAGTTAATTGGTGAACCGTCAGGATTGGTAGCAGAACCTTTTTCCAAGTTAAGAGAACGAGATCTGGGGCTTTTGGAAGGCTTGAATACGAATGAAATGCTTGAGCAATATCCTGAAATTTACAATTCATTCAGAAATGATGGACCTGATTTTTTGGTTCCCGAGGGAGAGAGTTTTCGGCAGTTTTATGAACGCTGTGCAAACGGAGTTCTTGAGATTGCCAAGAAACATGAAGGCTCAAGAATTGGCATTGTGACCCATGGAGGTGTATTGGGAGTTATTTTTCGATATGTGTTAAATTTGTCTCTTGAAACTGAGCGTAATTTCGTCCTTTTAAACTGTTCACTTAACCGAATTGAAAGAAAGCAAAACGGGTGGAATTTAATAAGTTGGGGAGATGTTGCTCATTTACAAAATATGGAAACACTTGATGATGCTTAACTGTAGATCTTGATACTTTTTCAATTAATCCAGAGTGAACTTAAGATTGTTTAAGCATTCTTTCTTCCCATACCCAAATTTTTTCTACAGTATAGTATGCTCTTTTCCAATTCAGCCAATTGATAGTCCTGCTGAGCTTTTTTCTTGTCCACTCCCACGGGGGCGGAGAAAGGTTCAAGTTTTTTTCCTTTTCGGGAAAGAGCAAGAAACCGTGAATAGTCATCCGGTCTAATAGTAGAGTAGGGTGGCCAAAAATCTTTTTCCAGATATGGGAATTCTCTGGCAAATCCTGAAATAGTTTCAATTTGTACGGGAGTTTCGGGGCATGAATCACTCCATTCTTTAAATAATGTTTTCATGTCCACGCAGCCATCTCCCATAGCTGTCCATTGCACCTTTGCACCCTTATCGCTTTGCCAAACCATAGAGTCGCGGATTCCACTGCAGACTGCATGGGGTGAAAGATTTCGGAAAGTTTCGACAGGATCTTCCAAGGTCCAGGTTGAATTACCGGTGTCTATAGTGGCACCCACAAATTCTGGACCCGCTTGCTCGATTAATTCGACAAGTTCCCGACTGTGCAAGTCCCCCGCATGATTTTCCACCGCAATTTTAACACCCGCATCCAGAGCAAGTGAACGGACTTTTTTGAGAATTTGAATTGTGCTGTGCATGTGCAACCGGATTCCACCCTCCGTTTTACGATCCTTGGACGATCCTAAATAGCAACGGGCAACTGATGAGCCTAAAGATTTAGCCACTTTGATTAAAAGTCTAAGATGTTGCTCGGCTGAACCATACTTGTCTTTGAAACTTTTTGAAGTGGGGCATATTCCACCTGTTCCGGCATGTAAAATAATATTTTGTTTTTTTACCTCCTGCCCAACCTCCTTCAGATAGCCATGATCATGGGATTCGTAAACATCCAAATCTGAGAATAGTAAAGCATCAACCCTTTGTTTGCTTGCATATTCAATAAGTTTAGGTGCTTTCCATCCAAGTGCCCTAATCGAAAAATTATCAAAACCTAGTGGGATTTTTGATGTTGAAAGTTTTTTGCCTAGAAGATTATAAGAACCCATTAGGTAACCCCCAAGTAAGGTGGATGAGTTTTTCAAAAATGATCTTCTATTTAGCAAAGTTTTTGATGTCATTTTATTACGGAAGCAAAAACATTTTTTTATTCAATTTCAAAAGCAATTAATCATATAAAAACCAGCCTGATTAATTTCATTACCTTTTTTTATTAAAAATAATAATTTAAATTTGCTCGATCAGAATAGTTGGGTTTAGTTTGATTTTATGAGAGAAAAAGGTGATCCAACTCAAGAAGAGTTTAGAATTATTTACGCCCTTGAGGGTTCTATTGATTTATCAACAAGACATTTTATGGCATTTAGTCCTGAAGAAGCTATGTCTATGTTTGAATTTGTTTCTAAAAAAAATGGACTCTTGGCTACGGTCGAAAAAATTGAAAAATGGAATCGTTGGAATTCCAGTTGGGAAGTGCAGGATTTAGTTGAAAATAAAACTCACTAAAGTTCGATAAAAAGTGTTACTTAATTAGAGCTGAATTACTCAAAGTAAAAAATGTTTCTAATAGTTTGAAAAATTTCTAAAATCGGGATACAATAAGGGTATGAAGCCCGAAAGAGAACCTGATTTAGAAGAGTTCAAATTTCGTTATCATCTCAACGATGCTGTAGGGAGTTCTGACAAATATTTCTTGGCTCACGATTTGAAAGAGGCAAAAGAAATGTTTGAGTACGCTTGTTGCAAGAGACACCTCGATTTACATCTTGATAAAGTTGAAAAATGGAATCGTTGGAAGTCTAGTTGGGAAAAAATAACTGAATCTGACTCTTCCCTAAATTAACATACCATTCAAGTGTGCACCAAGAATTTTGGTGATATTATATTTTCCTTTTTAAACCGGTATCCCCACAATACTTTATCGCAACTTACACAGCCGTCCACACACACCGTGTTACCGTTTACTTTGCTTTCATGGGGTGGGAGGCAATAGTGCCCAAAAAAAACTGGCTTTTCTTTTTGATGATATGATTCTAATGGAGTACTAGATTCACAATCGAAGTGGTTGTTTTTATTTTTTTTACATGCTGGGAAAAAATTCTTACCTGAAATTTTTGTTTTCTTTTCTTCCCACCAACGAATGCGGGCTTTCTTTCTTTGGATTTTAAAGCGATCAAGATAGTTAAAATCATCAGGTAACCTGACTTTAATTCCACTTAGAATGACTTTGGTAGCTAATTGTGACTCTGAGCCCTTTTCCATTGTTGATTTCAAAAATTTTTCATCCGTTGCTTTTTTTCCTTTTAATTTTTGTATTGAAGAAAAATGCCAAGTTGCATGAACAACTCTTAAATCCGGTAAATCCAAGAAGAATGGTAATTCTTTAAGCCAGGGAATAAAAGGTTTTATCCTTGGGTCAATTTTTTCGGAATCTATTACAGAGTCCTGAATTAAACGAAATTCATGGTTTCCTAAAACCACAAAAGCCCGTTTTTTTGAATACATTTTTTGGATAATTTCAAGAACCCTAATTGTGTTTGGACCACGGTTAATCAAATCGCCTACAAATATTGCTGTATTACCAAGTGGGTGTATTAGGCCTTTATTTCTGTAACCTAAAATATCTAGTAATTCGAGAAGTTGTTCAGCATGTCCGTGAACATCCCCAATTATATCAAAATTTCTCACGAATTTTATTAACGAAGAAATGTGCTGTTTCCTCTTTCAAGAGGTGACCAGATTTTTTCTTTTGGTAAAAATTTGTATTTTGCATAGTTATCGATGATTAGAATTTCATTTACAATTTTCCATTCTTTCCATGAATGCTTTTGTTTACCAATCCTTCCCTGGCAATTCCCCCCGATATGGGGAGATAATTTCGTTTTTCGAAAAGTAAAAAACCACTCTTCTTTGGTTTGGCGACTAACCAGCAACCAATCTTTCTGAACTAAAAAATCTGCAAGTTGTAAATTAATAACTCGAGTAATTTTTGGGTTTTTACTCAATTTGATATCCATTTCTTTTTTTTCTAGTTCTTGAGATTGTTGTTTTTGATATTCAGATATAATCGAATTAAAAGAGTTCAATAGATAAAGCCTTTTTGCTTTCTGAACTGACGCGATCGATTCTAGGTTGTTTGAATCGATAAGCAAAATGACTGAGTTAAGAACGAAATTTAGAAGCTTAGAATTACCCTTTCTTTTGGAAGCTATTTTTAAATAACTTAATAAAATTT
>NZKY01000150.1 GCA_002694035.1 Opitutia bacterium | reverse complement strand
TGAGAAATGATAAGCGAAGGCCTTTGGAGGTTTTGTATCACATTGGCCATGGAAAATGTTTTTCCAGAACCGGTTACCCCGAGCAAGGTTTGAAAAGTATTTCCTTTCGAGATTGATTTAACAAGTTTATCAATCGCTTCAGGTTGATCGCCTGTGGGTTTGTAATCCGACTTCAATCGAAAGTTCATATAGAATAATTCTTATTTCGATTGATTCTGTTTTCCGAAATAATAACCAGTTTCTCCCTCTGACTTTCCAATAATAACAGCAGCACAACTATCTCCTAACACATTGACTGCTGTTCTAGACATATCCAACAGTCGGTCCACTACGAAGACAATTCCCACTCCAGTGGCAATGATTGATTGGGGAAAGCCGACGGCATGTAATATGACAATAATTGCAACTAAACTAGCTGAGGGAATACCAGCGACTCCGATTGAAGTTAGCAAGGCCATGATTACCACTGTTGACTGCGTTACCCATGACATTTCGATCCCGAAAAGCTGACCGAGGAAAATGACTACAACGCATTCAAAAAGGGCTGTTCCATCCATATTCAGGGTGGCACCCAGCGGAAGAGTGAAACTGGAAATTTTCTTGGAAACACCTGCGCGATTAGTGATCGAATTCAGTGTGACAGGAAGAGTGGCAGAGGAAGATGCAGTTGAAAATGCGGTTAAGAGAGCAGGGAACATAGCCCGAAAATGTTTTCTAAAATCAATCTTAGCCAGAATGGCTAATAAGATAGGAAGAACAATAAAGCTATGTATGCATAATCCTAATAAAACCGTTGCCGCAAATTTACCCATTACAAATATTGTATCTACACCCACCTTCATGAGAGTGGGTGTAACCAATCCAAATACTCCATAAGGTGCAAAAGAGATAACAAGGTTTGTTACAGAAAGGATTGTTGTATTTAAACCTTCCCAAAATAGGAGTTGAGTACTTTTATACTTTTCAGGAAGTCGAGCGATAAAGAAACCAAATAGAAGACTGAAAAAAATAAGTCCAAGGAGTTGACCTTCAACTGCTGCTTTGAAAAGATTTTGAGGAACCATCCTTTGAAAAATTTCAAATATTCCTTTCCATCCATTATCTGCGTTTTCAAATGCCTGTTCGAGTTTTCCAGAATCTATTTTATTTTCTCCGCTAAGCATTTTTTCCCGAATTTCAGGTTCAACTTGTCCGGGTTCAATAAAATTTACGCAAAGAATGCCAACTATGACAGCGAGAAGTCCAGTTAAGGAATAGAATAAAATTGTTTTAATTCCAAGTCTTCCAAAATCTTTGTCTTTTCCAACCCTGGCAACACCACAAATAATTGATGTCATAACCAGAGGGATTACGAGCATTTTCAAAGCATTAAGGAAAAGTGTCCCAAAAAAGTTAGAAAAATAATGGATATTGTAAAACCAAGTCGGTTTTTCGGAAATATTTTCAGTTGAAAAATTTGCCCAAAGCCCAACCATAAAGGCTAGGCATAATGCAATAAGAATTTTCCAGTGAAGTGCTAACTTTTTCATAACCGGGTCATTCAACTTGTAAAAAGGAGTTCTAGCAAGGAGATGTTTAGATCACTAGGATTTGAAAGTACTAAGTCTGCCCCCTTTTGGTAAAGCTCGTTTTTGCTTCTGGTTGTGGCAAGTCCAACAGCTTTCATTCTCCCATTTTTGGCTGCTTCAATACCGTGAGTACTGTCTTCAATGACAACACATGTCTGTGGGGTTTGATTTATGAATTTTGCTGCTTTAATGAAAACTTCTGGGTCCGGTTTTCCCTTGCTAACATCTTCTGAACAAACCGAACCCGAGAAAAAAGAGCCAATTTTTAATTGTTTGAATGCAAGTTCCAAATTTGCTTTTTCCGTGGATGTACCGATTGCGCAAGGAATTGAAGCATTTTGGAGTGAAATCAAAAATGGTTTGATTCCTTGCAATATGGGTATGCCTTCTATTTCTGCTAATTCTCGATAAATTTCTTCTTTCCGATTTCCCCATTTTTGACATTCATCTGGATTTTTTGTCCACTTTAGGATTTCCGGAATGATTATTTCATTCCTTTTACCAAACCCAAGTTTGAAGTGATTTGGAGGTAGTTTTAGAGCTAATTCTTTAGCAAGTACCTCCCAGCTTTTTTCATGGAGCAATGCAGAATTGATAACGACGCCGTCCCAATCAAATATTACTCCTTTGAGAGGCATTTTTAGTTACTCGGGAGATTTTTTTTCGGAATCATTGCCAAAAGAAAGAGATTTTTTCAGATTATCAAAAAAACCCTTTTCCTTGGGCTTTTCCAAAATTATTTCATTAGTATCTTGAATTTTGGAGGCGTTTTCTTCTTGTAGGGAAATAGTATTGCTTGCGTTTTCATCTTTTGGGCGCAGGAAATCAGGGAGTGGAGGACCAATTACTTCTTTCTCAGTAAGGTTATATACATCTTCTGTGACTTTAATGACAGTGGCTCTTTCACTCAAAATTTGATTAAGCAAATCTCGCGTTAGGGTTGCTTCTGAGTTATCAAAACCTAAGAGCTTTTCTTGTTTTGAAAGAGTTTCTCCAAGAATGACCATGGCGTCATCTGTACGCCCAGCTAGGTAATGAAGTTTTCCAATTCTAAAAAGAGTTTTCAGAGTCATAGGATCATTTTCACCCATTAAAACCAGTTCAATTTCTAATGCACGTTCACTTACATTATAGGCTTCCTCTTCTTCTCCTAACTCCAAATGTAGATCAGCAAGTTGATTCATGGATCGAAGAGTTTCCGGATGTTCATGGCCATATTTTTCCTGTAGTCTTTGATAGACAATATACTGTGCTTTTTTGGCCTCCTCCAACTTATTTAACTGTCTGTAAATGTTAGCAGTTTCATTCAGGGTTAGTAGGGTTTCAGGATGCATTTGACCCAAAGCTTTTTCTTTTAACTTTAAAATTTCAAGATACTGATCAAGAGCGAGGCTGAGATCGTTCCGAGCGGCGGCAATCTTTGCAAGTGAATCCATAGCCCCGAGAGTATCGGGGTGACTTTCGCCGAATGATAATTGAAAATTGGAAACAATATTTGTTGAAAGTTCTTGTGCGTCATCAAGCTTGCCTTGATTGCGAAGACATTCTACGAGAACTTGACCACGTTTTAGACTTTTTGGATGATTTGCACCAAAGCTTATTCTTGATACTTCATAGCAGTTTCTGGCAAGACTCTCTGCTTGAGAAATTTTTTCGCTGGCTAGAAAAATTTTAGAAAGTTCAGTCATTGCACGAAGTAGCGTTGGATCATCCTGTGTGCGATTTTGATCTTTTAAAATAGAAAGAGAAAGAGAACAGCGGTTTTCAGCCTGCTCAAGTTTCCCAATTCTCCGGTAAACGATAGCGAGATCTATTTGAGTGCTAATTGTATTGTTGTGGTCAGGACCGAGAGCTTCTTGTCTTCTTTGTAGTAGCTCTTCAAGCATCGGTTCTGCTTCCAGATAATTCCCCAAAGCTTCATGAACCATAGCAATCTCATTTATTGCATTAAGGCGATGGAAAAGGTTTTTAGAATCTTCTTTCTGAAATAATTCGAGGACTCGTTCGAGTTCTTTCTGAGCTTTTTCATAGGAACGAATAGAACGGTAGGTTTGTCCGAGGCAAAGGCGAATTTGAGCTTCAATATCAGGCTTTTCAGCTAGTTCATTTGCTTTTAAAGAACCCTGATCTAGCATGGTTTTAAGAAGTTGCGTATCCATGCCAGCGGTATTCTGGGGGTCAAGTGATATAAATAAATTCTGAACAAAAGTGGTGATCGTCTGGGTTTTAGCTAACTCTAATTCTGCATGCTGTCTTTCCACTTCAGCACTTGCACGGGCCAATTTCGCCTGTTGTTGTTGAAAAAGTGCATAAACTGCCAGACCTATTGCGGAAACAGCAAGTAAACATGATATAGCTGCGATTCGGGCTAGCCTTTTCTGTCTGGCAAGGAGGTCTCGTTGCTTCAATTCATCAAGGCCCACTCCAATTAATCCGGCAACAAGTTTGAGTAGCGAATTTTTTTCGCCATCTGCTGATTCTCTGACATCTGCCGCAGCGGGCTCGTCTTTTTTTTCGGTAATTTCACCCTCATTGCTAATTTCGCGTCTAGCTGCCAGTGGGATACATTCAGTTTTTGGATCCCCGCCATTATCTTCAGCCATTGGATCACCTGAGAGGATAAGACATAGAACTCTATCCTCTTTGCCCATGGCCTTGAACATTTTTATTTCTTCATTTACCCAACGTGATTGAACAGCATTAGGGGAGCAGAGAATAATTAAATGTGAGGAATCCTCGAGAGCCTGTTCTATCAAAGGACCCAGTTGAGCGGCACCTGCAAGTTCATCGCGATCTCTGAAAATGGGGTACAATCTAGAGGGTATAGAACCAAAACGGGTGGAGCGCCCAACCAAATGTTTAGGAATCTTGAACGATTCAAGTTTTTTTCTCAGCCACCGGGCTTTTTCTTCATCTTTGTGTGCATAAGTTATGAATGCACGATATTTAAAATTGGAATTCACAAATTTAGAAAATCCTATTTTAAATGAGGAAAGGCATCCTCAGAGTAATGTAGTAAGTTTAAAATCTTGATGAAACTATATCCCAGTTTACAACATTCCAAAAAGCAGCAATGTAATCGGGGCGTCGGTTTTGATAATTGAGATAATAAGCGTGTTCCCAAACATCTAAACCAATTAACGGAGTGCCAATTTCATCGGCTACACCTTGCATCAAAGGTGAATCTTGGTTCGGAGTTGAGGTTATTGCTAGGGAATCATCCGGTCTTTTGATCAACCAGGCCCAACCGGATCCGAAGCGGGTTAATGCAGCTTTTGTAAATTGTTCTTTAAGTGCATCTAGATTACCAAAATGGGAATTTATTGAATCAGCTAATGTATCATTGGGTATTCCGCCTCCAGAGGGACTTAGTGTTTCCCAGAAAAAAGTGTGGTTAGCATGTCCTCCTCCGTTGTTTCTGACAGCTGCACGTATTGATTCAGGTAATGAGTCAATGTTGGAAATCAAATGCTCAATATCCATGGAAAGTAATTCGTCATGTCCTTCCAACGCGGCGTTAAGATTGTTGATGTAGGTTTGATGATGTTTGCCATGATGAATCTCCATGGTACGTGCATCAATATGGGGCTCTAAAGAATCTGTCGAGTAAGGTAAACTTGGTAATTCAAATGTCATGGTGCAATTAAGTAATTTTGTGAAAAAATAAGATCCACATGTTATATTAATTCAAAAATGTGGAGGCAATGATTTTAAGTGTTTTGAACCCTTTTTAATTTAAAAAAAGTCTGGAGTAGAGATTTGCATTCACTTTGCATAGTCCCGTAAAAGACTTTTGGCTTGTGATTAGAACCGGGGAGTTCATGCAAGGATGTGGCACCGCCTAGACCGCCCATCTTCGGGTCATGGTAAGCAAAATGAATTTCATTTATTCTTGAAATGACGGTGGCTCCAGCACACATTGGACATGGTTCTTTTGTCACAAACAACTTACATTCGTTAAGTCGCCAATCACCAAGTTTTCTTGCGGCCTGCGAGATTACAATCATTTCGGCGTGAGCACTTGGATCATTTTGCGTTCTGGTCTGGTTGAAAGCAGATGCAATAATTTCTTCTTCATAAACAATTACTGCTCCAATTGGAACTTCATCAGAATTCCAACCATCAATCGACAAGTTATAGGCATGTTGCATGAAAAATGCCTCATTTTTTTCCAATTGACTTGGAAATACCTTGTCGAATGGGCAAGTTGTTGGTGCTTTCATATAAAGTTTTATAGTCTAAGATTTTTTAAATGGAACATAAAAGTCGGAAGGAGACACTTGACGTTATCTTTCAAGATGGTGTGATGGAGAGTTTTAAATTAATTATTTTATATGTCTGAAGAAGTTATTGAAGTAGAAGGTAAAATTACTGCTGTTTTACCAAGCACCATGTTTAGAGCTGAATTAGAAAACGGTCATCAAGTTTTAGCCCATATTTCAGGTAAGTTAAGAAAGCATTTTATTAAGATTACGGTTGGAGATATTGTAAAAATGGAAATGAGTACGCAAGATCTTGAAAAAGCCAGAATTGTTTATCGTTTAAAAAATGCTGAAGTTAATCGTAACGCTCCGATTCGGAGTTTTGGTCCTAAAAGTAAAAAGAAATAATTTTAATCCTCAAAGTTAAGTTATTATGAATATTATCGAGTCCATTGGAAAAACTCCTCTTGTTGAACTTACCAAGGTTACAGAGGGAATTAATGCACGAATTTTTCTTAAATCTGAATTTTTTAATCCTCTTGCCAGCGTCAAAGATCGTATCGGTGCTGCTATGATAGAGGCTGCTGAAAGAGATGGTCATCTATCTCCAGACAGCGTGGTGATTGAACCTACATCTGGAAATACCGGAATTGCTCTAGCATTTGTTTGTGCGGCAAAGGGGTACAAGTGTATCTTAACAATGCCGGAAACTATGTCCAAGGAAAGGCGTTTGCTACTTCGATTACTCGGTGCTGAGATCGTACTTACTCCTGGACCTAAAGGAATGGGCGGTGCTATTGCAAAAGCTTCTCAATTAATGGAGGAGCATGGTGAGCGAGGATTTATGCCTCAACAATTTAATAATCCCGCAAATCCTGAAATTCATCGGCAAACCACTGCCGAAGAGATATGGGCTTCGACTGAAGGAAAAATTGATTGTCTTGTGGCTGGAGTAGGAACAGGTGGTACCATTACCGGTGTTTCTGAAGTTATTAAGGAGAGGAACCCTTCAATGCTATCCGTTGCTGTTGAACCTAGTGAAAGTCCTGTGATCACTCAGACTAAAAATGGGGAAGAAGTTCAGCCTGGACCTCACAAAATCCAAGGAATTGGAGCCGGTTTCGTTCCCAAGAACTTAAATTTGGATATTGTGGACGAAGTTGAATTGGTGAGTAGTGATGAAGCATTTGATATGGCTAGGAAATTAAGCTTGAAGGAAGGAGTTCTTGGTGGGATTTCAACTGGTGCTACTGTTACAGCTGCTTTGCGTATTGCAGCTAGACCTGAGATGTCCGGTAAAAATATAGTAGTAATTGGGGCAAGTTGTGGCGAACGTTACTTATCGACACCTCTTGCTGCACAAGCTGCTGCTGAGGTATTAGATGCAGTCGCTGAAGAATAAGTTTTCTTTTGTGTTGGTCTGAAACTCTAAAATTCTCCCGAATTTAGGATTCGGGTAGTTGTGATTTTAATAGTTTTGTGAGAGCTTTAATCAGAAGAGTTCTCAATGCTTCTGTTACAGTTAGAGAAGAGTGTGTAGGTGAAATCTCTAATGGATTATTGGTCTATGTCGGTGTGAGTAAGGATGATACAAACGATGATCTTATCTGGATTTCTAAGAAGATTTTAGGAGTAAGAATTTTTGAAGATTCAGATCAACGAATGAATTTATCGATGTGTGATCTTAATCGTGATATTTTATTAGTCAGTCAATTTACTCTTTATGGATCTTTGAAAAATGGATATCGACCATCATTTAATGATGCAGCCAATCAAGAAGTTGCATTTCTTCATTACGAACAGTTTTTAAATTTGATGAAAAGATCTTACAAAGGAAATATTCAAAGTGGTCAATTTGGGGAGAATATGCAGATAGAAGCAGTGGATGATGGTCCAGTGAATCTATGGTTAGATTCAAAATCTAAAAATTATTAATTTTAGATTATTTAATTATAATGACTCGATTTTATAGATATTAAGGGTTCTTGCATTTAGATGATTAAACATTTTATATTAGTGTTTTGAAAATAAGATTTAAATTATTTTGTCCGATTATATTGACCCTGTTTTTTTGTGCATGTGGGGGACCTCGGGCAGGTCAGATTCCTAAAGTTTATCAGGCTTGGGATGCAAGATATCAATACGATTTGGAAAATCGCAGGATTATTTCGAAATACGAGGATAAAAATGTGGGGAGAGCAATAGGTCGGGATCAATGGGGTAGGGTTGATTATGATAAATATTGGGTAATGCGACCTTTTAAAGGAGAAAATTTGCTTAGGTTCCACGAGGATCAACTTGAATTACAACGAGAGGCAAGATGGGAAGAAGCGAACCGTGAAGCAATTGAGGCGAGGAAATTAGAATTATCTCAAATTGCTAATCAAAAAGAAAAAGTTGAAGAACCTGGTAGCACAGAATCGAAAGATGTCTCATCAGAGGAAGTGTTTTTACCCGCACCTCTTTTGCCGCAAGGAATTGATATAAATATGGGTAATGAATCAGAGGAAAATGGTGAAATTCCGGCCTTTGAAAATGCTCCGCCTCCAATTCCGATGGAAGATGAGAATGAATTACCTTCACCTTTTGATCCATTGCCACCACTT
>NZKY01000149.1 GCA_002694035.1 Opitutia bacterium | reverse complement strand
TTGTATCATTGTTTGAAGAAAAGGTGAGGCTGGGCCGTTTTTCATCTATTCTCCTTCTCTACGCTCTAGTCATGTTAACTTCGGGTTCCGCCATATGGTTCTTAGGTGGGAAGGTGATTAATCAAACGAAGGAATTTTTGGGCACAGCTGCCGACTGGCCCGAACAACTTGAAGAAAAAGCCAAACAATCTTTACCCGCTGAGACATGGGAATCTATTTCCGGTCAGGTTGATGCCTTTAAGGATTACTGGAAGGATCTTTTGGGTAAAGAAGAAATGCCCACTCTTACTCTTCTCCAAGATCAGCAATTACTGTATGATTCTTTAAATATTGACCAACGGGAAACCTTTCGGTCTCTCGAACCGGTTGAGAGAGATTCCTTTTTTCTTATCGAGAATAAGAATGAACAAATTGAATACCTTGAAAGAAAAGCCACTGAGATGCACAACCGGGCCATGGAAGCGATGGAAAAGCAGGGTGGTGAAATTGCAGAAAAATCGGCCGCTGTGATCAAATCAGCATGGAGTGGACTACTTGGCTTCTTTGCTCAAATGACCTATCTTGCCGTGATTCCTATTTATCTATTTTATTTTCTGAGTTCGAATCGTAACTTACTTGAGGATCTGGAAAAGGAACTCAGTTTTTTATCCGAATCTGTAAAACAGGATGTTATTTTTCTTATTCGTGAATTTGTAAGTATTCTGGTCAGTTTTTTCCGGGGTCAATTATTGATTGGTTTATTAATGGGAGTAGGCTATGCGATCGGATTTAGCATTAGTGGTTTAAAATTTGGAATCACGCTTGGACTTCTCTTTGGCTTGCTCAATATTGTACCCTACCTTGGTTCGATTGTGGGTATTATAACTGCCCTTCTGGTCGCTTATTTACAGCCCGGTGGAATTGCTGAGAGTGGGGAATGGACTGTTTTATTGGGTTGTGGGATTTCCTTTGTTGTCGTTCAGTTAATCGAGAGCTATTATTTGACGCCCAAGATTATGGGGCAACAAACAGGGCTTCATCCGGTGGTGGTTATGGTTTCAATCTTTTTCTGGGGTACTGCGCTGGGAGGCATATTGGGAATGATTTTCGGGATTCCATTAACTGCGTTTATTATTATTGCCTGGCGTTTATTATGCCGAAAATATTTTAACCTTTCTCTTTGCAGATAAAATCTGAGAATCAGGAGTGTAAGAAAAAGCTATCATCTGATGGTTTCTGATTGGCAGAAGAGCTGGAAACTTTTCTGATAGAGCAGAATTTAAATACACTTATGAAACCCACTTTTTTATACTTTATATTCCTTATTTCTTTTTCATATTCCTTAGTTTCCAAGTCAAAAGTACAGTCTTTGTTCAACGGTGAGGATTTATCAGGTTGGTCGATGGATATTCCGGCACATGATAAAAAGCCTGAATTACCAAAGTCATTTATTGTTCGCAATAGTATGCTTGTCAGCTTGGGGAAACCATCCGGGCATTTATTAACGGATAAGGAATATGAAAATTATCGATTAATTGCGGAGTATCGATTCACGGGCAAGCCAGGAAATTGTGGAATTCTGGTCCATGCATCAAAATTGAGAAATCTTTATAAAATGTATCCAAAATCAATTGAAGTTCAGATGAACCATACCCATGCTGGTGATTTTTGGTGTATTGTGGAGGATATAAAAGTCCCGGATATGGTAAAAAGAAGAGGAGCCAAAGAAAAGTGGGGAATTACCGAGGGGAAGGCACGTAGGATACTTAATCTAACAGATGGATCTGAGAATCCGGTTGGGGATTGGAATCGTATGAAAATTGAATGCCTGAAGGATGAAGTGAAGGTTTGGGTAAATGGTGAACTTGTAAACCATGGTCACGGTTGCACGGCTCAAAAGGGCAAGCTATCAATCCAGGCAGAGGGTTCAGAAGTCGAGTTTCGTAGATTGGATATAATGTCCATAAATAAGCTGAGTAAATAATTCAGCACTCCGAATGACCCTAGTTTATTTGTTTATGGCCCTGGCACCGGCTCTGGCCTTGGCCCTTTATATTTATTGGAAGGATAAACATGAAAAGGAACCGGTAGGGGTTTTAGTGATGTGCTTTATTTTTGGTGTCTTGATCTGTATTCCTGCAGGAATTTGGAATTCGGGAGCCTTTGAAATTTTTCAATTTGATCTGGATGCGGATGATAATGGACTTTTGATTTCTTTTTTCATGGCCTTCTTCGTCGTGGGTTTGGGAGAAGAGTTGTTAAAATACTTGGTGGTTATTTTGTATGCTTTTCGAAAGCCCAGTTTTAATGAACCTTTTGATGGTATTGTATATGCAGTCATGGTGAGCCTTGGCTTTGCCGCTCTTGAAAATATTTTTTATGTTATGGAGGGAGGGATGGGCGTGGCAATTATGAGAATGTTTACCGCCGTTCCGATGCATGCTGCCTTTGCCGTGGTGATGGGGTATTATGTTGGTCTGTCAAAATTTTACCGAGGTTCAAGGAGGACTGAGAAGAGTGTGAAAGGATTACTCTATGCCATTTTTCTTCATGGATCTTACGATTTTGTACTTTTTCAGGATGATATCCCTTTTCTTACTCTTTTGGTCTTTCCCATGATGCTCTGGGCCTTCTTTCTTTGTCGAAAAGCGATTAGAAAGCACCTTGATGTTTCTCCTTTTAATCCGCTCAGAAGGTAATTGTTGATAATTGTGCGCAAGATTGCCTTGAAACATTTTTTTCTTTGGTGATGGATAGGAATAGAAAAAATCATTTACGCTATGTCTAAAGATAAAGATTT
The DNA here is from genome assembly GCA_002694035.1 of Opitutia bacterium. Lineage (GTDB taxonomy): Bacteria > Verrucomicrobiota > Verrucomicrobiia > Opitutales > Seribacteraceae > Seribacter. The sequence goes on along the minus strand of NZKY01000149.1, from coordinate 2,417 downwards.
CGTTCACCTACATGTTCATTCTGACTTCAGTCTGCTCGACGGTTGTTGTCGAATGGATAGATTGATGGAAAGAGCAAAAGAGTTGGGCCAGTCTGCCATGGCTCTTACTGATCATGGAAATTTATTTGGAACCATTTCTTTTATCAAACAAGCGGAAAAACATGGAATAAAGCCTATTATCGGATGCGAGGGATATTTGGTTACGGATCATAAAAATGATGAAAGACCGGGCCGGGAAAATCATAAATCTTACCACCTTGGCATGCTTGCCAAGAATTATACGGGTTATCAAAATTTGTCCAAGGTTGTATCCGATGCCCATGTGGACGGATTTTATTACCGGCCACGAACGGATTTGGAAACTCTGGCCGAACATGCCGAGGGATTGATTGGATTTACTGGTTGTATGCAGGGTTGGGTACCCCAGTTGATCCTAAGAGGAAAAGAGAAAGAAGCGGAAGAGGCAATGGGGCAAATGGTGGATATATTTGGAAAGGAAAATTATTTTGTCGAATTACATAATCATGGGATTGAAGAGCAGGCTCAATTGGTCCCTGTTCTTTTAAAGCTAGCCAAGCAATTCGATTTAAAAGTAATTGCTTCCAATGATGTTCATTATGTGCGGGAAGAAGACTGGGCTCCACACGACGCCCTTCTATGTATTCAGACGGGAGCAAAAATTGATGATCAAAACCGGATGCGTTATGATGCCAGACAATTTTATTTAAAGTCTAGGGAGCAGATGGAGGAGCTTTTTAAGGAAGCACCAGAGGCAATTACAAATACTTTTGCGGTCGCGGAAATGTGTGATTTAAAATTGCCATTCGGGGAAAATAATTATCCGGTTTTCACCCTGCCGCCAGAGATCAAGACAAAGGTTGAAGATAATGTGGAATATCTTAGACATCTTTGCATCGAAGGTTTAGAAGACCGATATGATGAGACTTATTTGCCCGAAGAGGACCGGTCCGAAGAGACCGATGAACGGGTTAAGGAATTAAGTGAACGGATTGATTATGAATTAAGTGTAATCGGGAAGACTGGATTTAATGATTATTTCTTAATCGTTGCTGATTTTATGGGATGGGCCAGAGAACAGGATATTCCGGTGGGGCCGGGGCGTGGTTCTGGAGCAGGTTGCCTGGTGGCATATGTTTTGGGTATTACAGATATTGATCCTCTTCGTTTTGGTTTATTGTTTGAACGATTCCTTAATCCGGAACGGGTTTCTCCCCCTGACTTTGATATCGATTTCTGTATGAAGAGAAGGGCGGAGGTGATTGAATATGTACGCGAGAAGTATGGGCGTGATTGCGTGGCAAATATTGTGACCTTTGGCACCTTTGGAGCCAAGATGGTGGTCCGTGATATTGCACGGGTGCGTGACTTACCTTATGCGGAAGCAGATAAGCTGGCAAAGATGGTTCCTGATGATTTAAATATCACTTTGGAAGAGGCTTTGGAAAAGAGTCCGGAATTTAAGGATGAATGTAAAAATAATCCGATTGCCAAACAGATTATTGAAACCGGGCAAGTTATTGAAGGAATGGTCCGGAATGTGGGCACTCATGCAGCGGGTGTTATTATTGCGGATAGACCTTTGAAGGAATTGGTACCCCTGACTACACAGGATGGTGTTTTAACGACTCAATTTCCCAAAGACCCAGTGGAAGATCTTGGGTTATTAAAAATGGACTTTCTTGGTCTTAAAACCCTCACTGTTATTGCTGCAGCGGAAAAACATATCCGGGAAAAGGATGGGTTTTCCGATTTTCGGGTGACTGAGGTGTCCCTTGAGGATGAAAAAACTTTTGAGCTTCTAAACGAAGCCCGAACCATCGGAGTTTTTCAATTGGAATCTGATGGAATGCGTCGTTTGTGCAGACAGATGAATATAACCAATGTGGATGAAATTATCGCATTGATTGCCCTTTACCGACCTGGCCCAATGGATTGGATACCCGATTACATTAAAGGGAAAGAGGATCCATCCACTATTAAATTCCCTCATCCTTTGCTCGAGGAGGTATGCGAGGAAACCTATGGGGTTATGGTATATCAGGAACAGGTCATGGAGGCAGCCCGTCGGGTTGCAGGATATTCTCTGGGGGGAGCGGATATTTTAAGACGGGCAATGGGGAAGAAAAAACCCGAGGAAATGGCTAAGCAAAGAGAAATCTTCGTAAAGGGAGCAAAGGAAACAAATGATATCCCCGAGAAGAAAGCCAATGAGATCTTCAGTATTCTAGAAAAATTTGCCGGTTATGGATTTAATAAATCACATTCAGCAGCTTATGGTATAATTAGCTATCAGACGGGTTACTTGAAAGCGAATTTTCCCGTTCATTTTATGGCAGGTGTACTTTCCTGTGAATTGGGGAATTCGGATAAATTATCGCATTTTATTGGGGAATGTA
>NZKY01000015.1 GCA_002694035.1 Opitutia bacterium | reverse complement strand
TTAAAGAGTGGGTGTACGAGGAGTCGAAGTGCACTGGAGTGAGTCAGGAATGATCCTTTACCCTGGTTTCTCCATTCCTTGCGGTAGGTGTAATTACCAGCTCCCATAAGTGCAGTTCCTCTTTTTGCTTCTTCCTTAGTAGCAAGATTGTGGGGAAGCGATAAACCATGGCCGAGTTCATGAATCGTGCCCCCAATGTAAACGGTATTAAATCGGCCCAGAGTAAAGGGTTCGTATCCTCGGTGCTCCTTCACCTGAAGAGTTATTTTTTCAGGGTCCGGCTTTAGCCCATCGATCGATAACCAATCCATATCAGCAGTGAAACATATTCCACGGTTATGATTCGCACCCATCCCATAATAGGGTGAATAAATGGTAACTTTTTTATCCTCGGTTTTGGATAAGCCACAGACGATCAGTAAGGTTTCTTCATCGGGATTTATACCTTTATCTCGCAAAGCTTCAAAAACCTCTCCTCTGATCTTGCTTCCTGATTTGTAGCTGTAGGATTTATCCTCTGCCTTACCTTGGACCTCATGAAGTTTAAGTTTTCCATTTTCTTTTTCCAAAGAGATCGTTACTCGTCCGTAGCCAAGTTTACCCATTTCTGATCGATAGAATTCCTGAATATCCGAAAGAATGCCATCCCATCTCTCAATATGATTTTTCAGAGGATCACGGTCTTTGGCATAAAAGTAAATAACACGAAGTGGTTTTGGAGTGAGATCAGTAGTTTTATCTTTCCATACCTTTAATTGATCGGAGATGTATTTTGCCTGCTCTCGCTGTGCAGAAAAAGTAGCCCAATCGAAAGAGTCGTTTGCCTTTGAATCTTGAGAGGCAAAAAACTGAAAAAATAGAAAAATAAAAATTAAGCTGAAAAGTTTAGGCACTTCTCAATCATTAAAAATGTAAATACCTGTTTCGAGATTTTTATTAAGAAAGTTCACCTATTTATTTAAAACACTCAGGCTAATTTTAATTCAGAGATTGCTATTGAAGGTTGCCTTTGGGCTTCAAGATGATTTTAGAGAAAGGTTTTATGAGATTTTTATCCAAATATTATATTTTAGTTTTTTGTCTCTTGAGTTCTGTGTCCCTGCTGGCAGCGAATCCCCCCAAAGGCTTCGATAAAGTTGATCAGGAGATTATGATCAGTACCTTGGAGGCACAGATGAAGTACGATGTTCAGAGTTTTAGTGTTAAACCAAACTCTAAGGTTAAAGTTCTATTTAAGAACCCTGACTCGTTGCCTCATAATCTTATCTTTTGTACTCCGGGGAAGAAGAAGGGTGGCGACAAAGGACAAGAAGTAATCGATGCTGTCCTTAAACTTGGAGACAAAGGAGTGGAGATGGATTGGGAACCAAAGGAGCATCCTCGAATTCTAGCAAGTTCAGGAATGGTCCAGCCTGGTAAGGAAACCACCTTCTATTTCAAGGTACCAAAGGTAGAGGGCGATTATCCTTACATTTGTACTTTTCCGGGCCATTATCAATTAATGAATGGGATGATGGGAGTTACGAAAAAGGCCAATCCGATCACTAATCTTACCTACGAAATATATCACGGAAAATGGCAAAAGATCCCTGATTTTTCGGAACTTAAAGCTGTAAAATCCGGAACTTTAGCAAATGGTTTATTCGATATCTCAGTACGGGAGATAAACGACAACTTTGCTTTCGTTTTTAATGGCAAGATTGAATGCCCAAAGGATGGCAAGTATTCCTTTACGGTTTCTTCAGATGATGGATCACAGCTCTTCATTAATGGCGAGAAGATCGTGGATAATGACGGAGTCCATGGAAATCAGGCGAAGGCCGGTTCGGTTGAATTGAAAAAAGGAAAGCATGACATTCAGGTGAAATACTTCGAACTAGCGGGAGGGGAAGCACTCAGTGTTTCTTGGTCTGGACCAAGCTTTAAAAATAAACCTCTTTCTAAAACTGTTCCGAAGCCCGGACAAACTGTCGAAGGTATGTTGATCGAAGCACCTGAAGGTGAGGCGACCCTCTACCGAAATTTTATTGATGGAGCGGGACCGCGGGCCATCGGTGTTGGATATCATGAGGGAGTCAATCTGGCTTTTGATGCCAATAATATGCGATTGGCGATGATTTGGCACGGAGAGTTCATTGACGGGGCTCGTCATTGGATCGGAAGGGGGCAGGGCTTTCAACCACCAGCAGGAAGTGATGTGATTCGTTTGCCTGAGGGAGTGGTAATTTCCGAATTGGATAATTCAGATTCGGTCTGGCCGGGTTCGGAATACCGGACCAAGGAGTTGAACTTCGAAGGCTATACTTTGGATAAATTCCAACGGCCAACTTTCAATTACAGTCGAGGTGAACTTACGATTACGGATAAAGTAATTCCTGTTGCCAGTTCATCAAAAGAAAAACCAGGAACAATCCGCCGTATTCTTAAATTCTCAGGTAAGAAACCGCCTTCAAATCTTTATCTCCGTTTGGCTCAGGGTAAATTTGAGAAAGATCAAATGAACTATGTCGATGAAGAACTTTTTGTTTCAATTAAAGGGGGTAAAGTCATGGTCAGTAATGATGAATTGCGTGTGCCGATTCAATTCAATAATGAAACGGCTGAGTTGGAAATTACTTATGGCTGGGCAGAATGATGAGCGAAACAAAACTTTTACGATATTTAGACATGAAAAATTTTAAATCGATTACTCTTCTCCTGGTTTCTTTTTCTTTTAGTTTTGCGGATGATCATGCCGATAAGGTTCCAGTTGAATCAGATTATTACCCCATTACTACAATTCCATTGCCTGAGGGTGAAGTGATTGAGGTAAGTGGTATTGACATCCTGCCCGGAAATAAAGTAGCGATTGCTTCGCGCCGAGGAGATATATTTGTAGGCGAGGGAGTTTGGGGAGATGATCCCAATCCGAAATGGACTTTGTTTGCCCGCGGTCTTCATGAAACCTTGGGGATTTCTTGGAAAGAGGGATGGCTTTATGCAACCCAGCGTCCCGAAGTAACGCGTATGAAGGATCGGGATGGAGATGGTCGGGCAGATGTTTTCGAAACCGTTGCAGATGATTGGGGGATTAATGGAAATTACCATGAGTATGCTTTTGGTACCCGTCACGATAAGAACGGAGATATTTGGGTAGTGCTATGCCTTACTGGGTCGGGGGGAGCTGATGATAATAGCCCATTTCGTGGTTGGTGTATGCGTGTAACCGAAGAGGGGGAGTGTATACCTACAGGGTATGGTATTCGTTCGCCCGGTGGGATTGGTTTTAACCATTTGGGAGATGTATTTTACTGTGACAACCAAGGTTTGTGGAATGGATCAAGTTCATTGAAGCATCTTCGCCCGGGAGGATTTCAGGGAAACCCGACTGGGAATAAATATTTTGAATTAACCGATGCCCTTGGGCCGAAACCACCGGAACCGGAGTCAGGTAGTCGTATTGAAATTGAGAGAAAAAAACTGCCGGATCTTGTGCCTCCGCCCGTCGTTCTTCCTCACGGTAAAGTGGGTAATTCCCCAGCTGGTATTGAGTGCGATGAGACCAATGGTAAATTTGGACCTTTTAAGAATCAGCTATTCGTATCAGAACAAACCCACTCCAAAGTCCTTCGAGTCTTTCTTGAGAAGGTAAACGGATATTACCAGGGTGCGGTCTTCCCTTTTCTGGAAGGGTTCGGTTCAGGAAATATTGTGGCTCGTTTTGCTCCTGATGGGAGTATGTTTACCGGAGGAACCAACCGTGGATGGGGGTCGCGAGGAAAGAGTCCTTTCTCGTTTCAGCGGGTGAACTGGACGGGAAAGGTTCCCTTTGAAGTGCATGAGATGCGGGTCAAGCCAGATGGTTTTGAGCTAACCTTTACACAGCCTGCTGATGAAAAATCCTTGGCGGATGTTTCATCCTACTCCATGGAATCATACACCTATATTTATCAAAAAGGATACGGTAGTCCCGTGGTTGACAAAACCGAACCGGTTGTTTCCAAGGCCATCCCCGGGAAAAGCGGAAACAGTGTCAGGCTTATTGTTGATGGTATGGTAAAGGGAAATGTGCATGAATTAAAAATGCCAGGAATTCGCCACAAAGATACAGAACAATCCCTTCTGCATGATGTTGCTTACTACACCCTTAATGAAATTCCCAATAAGTGATTAAATTTTCTAGTTTACTTTCGGTATAAATTTCAATCTGCCGCCAAAAATTAGTGATGATGATATCTTTAACAAAAAATCTTAAAGCATCTTTTATTTCAGTGATATTCTTTATTTTCTATCAAGCCTTGGCAGGTAAAGAATTTCCTAACATTGTTTATGTCATCTGTGACGATTTGGGCTATGGAGATGTGCAGTGTCTTAACCCTGAGAATGGTAAGATTCCAACTCCTCATGTGGATCGTTTGGCATCAGAGGGTATGATTTTTACGGACGCACACTCCGGTTCTTCGGTTTGTACGCCAACCCGATATGGGGTAATGACCGGTCGATATAGTTGGCGGACCAAGTTGCAGTCCGGTGTGGTTCAGGGTTTTGCACCCTGTCTGATTTCTCAGAATAGACCTACGGTGGCTACCTTTCTCAAAGATAATGGCTATCATACTGCAATCGTTGGAAAGTGGCATTTGAATTTTAGATACCTCGATCCTAAATCAGGTGAAGAATATTCAAGGAATAAACATAAAAGCCCTCCCGTAGGTGCAAAAATACCTGATGGGCCCGTCCATCGGGGTTTTGATTATTTTTACGGTTTTCACCATGCAAGGAATATGGAGGCCGTGATTATTAACGATCAAGTAGTTAAGCATGAAGATCCTATCAATATGTTGCCCAGACTGACTCGTGAATCCTCAAAATATATCGAGTCGAGAAAAAATAAGAAGAACCCTTTTTTCTTATATGTTCCTCTTGGGTCCCCTCATACTCCTATTCTTCCCACCAAAGAATGGCAGGGTAAGAGCGGGTTGGGTTCATATGGCGATTTTGTCATGCAGACTGATCATGTAATGGGGGAAATACGCAAGGCCTTGAAAGCAACAGGTCAGGATAAAAATACCCTGATCATATTCACCAGTGACAATGGGTGCTCGAAAGCCGCGAATATCCCAGACTTGGCTAAGCAGGGACATAAAGTGAGTGCCAATCTCCGCGGTTCCAAGGCGGACTTATGGGATGGCGGACATAGAATTCCTTTCATTGTAAAATGGCCCGGGAGAGTAAAAGCCGGTAGTCAATCCGATCAGTTGATCTGTCTGACTGATCTCTTTTCAACCGTGGGTGAGATTATAGGAGTAAAAGTGCCTTCTGGAAGTTGTGAGGACAGTGTGAGTTTTTTGCCTGCATTGTCCGGTGAAAAGATTAAATCAACACGCAAGGGCCTTATTCATCACTCAATCAGTGGTCATTTTGCTTACCGCATGGGTAAATGGAAGTTACTACTAGCCAAGGCATCAGGTGGTTGGAGTTCGCCCAAAGAAAATCAGGTAAAGGCAGGAGCTCCTAGAGCTCAACTTTATGATATGGAGCTGGATATAGGAGAACAAAAAAATCTTTATGAAAATGAACCTGAAATAGCTTCGGCGATCTTATTACAACTAGAGAGGGATGTTAGGCGTGGCCGTAGTATGGATGGTCCAAAATCAAAGAATGATATTGCAGAGATCGAACTTTGGAAAAGTTTGAGTAATAGGGATTAATGCGATGCATTTCTTCAATTAGATCTGATAAGATTTGGTAACTAGCTTTAAAACTTTTTCTTTTAGATGCGGATTTTCCGTTGTCTATGGGTAGAATTTAATTTTTTGTGACTATTAATAATTATCCTGCCTCTTAATTAAATCTCAAATGTATCATGCTTAGCCCACTGGTAAATCTTATCTCCTATTTTCCACGCCTTCCCCTGATTTTAGCAACCATGCTATTCTCAGGAGCTGTAGTCTCGGCTAATCCGGTTATTTATAAAGCTGGAAACCCCTCTCAAGGGAAAAAGTTGGTCTTCGTTGCCAGTGATCATGAGTACCGTGCAGAAGAGACTCTTCCAGCACTTGCTAGAATTCTTGCTGTACATCATGGTTTTGACTGCACGGTTCTTTTTGGCTTGAACGGAAATGGAGAAATTGAAGCAGGGGCTTCAAATATTCCCGGACTTGAAGCATTGAAAGATGCAGATGGCATGATTATTTTCACACGTTTCCTCGCTCTTCCGGTTGATCAAATGAAGCATATTGACGATTATTTAAATCGGGCCGGACCTGTTGTTGGATTAAGAACTTCGACTCATGGTTTTAACTATAAGGATAAAAATGATCCATACTACAAATATCATTTTCGATATGAAGGTAAAGACTACAACGGCGGTTTTGGTCATCAGATACTAGGGCAAAGCTGGGTCGGGCACTATGGCAAGAATCATCAACAGAGTACTCGGATCGATATTATACCCGAAAAGAAAAATCATCCCATTCTTAGAGGTGTAAGCAAAGTACATGTGCATGCTGGGGGGTACAATGCAGAAGCTCAAAAAGACTGGGATATTTTGACTATGGCACAGCCGCTCATGACGATGAAGCCGGATGGTGCTGCTGACAAAACAAAGCCTCCCATGGCCAGTGAATGGACTCGTCATTACAAAGGCAAAAACGGAAAGAAGGGCAGGGTGTTTACTTCCTTGTATGGTGCATCTGAGGATATTTTAAATGCGGGATACCGCCGTTTGATCATCAACGGAGTTTATTGGTCGCTTGGCTTGGAAAAGCATATCAAAGGGGATTCAAAAATTGATTTTGTTGGTTCTTACAAACCAACTACTTTTAAAAACCGTGGTGAAGTAAAAGGCCTCAAACCATCCGTTTATGTTAAGCTGGATAGTCCGATCCCCGGCGATCCTTCAGCAAAAGTCGTTGAGAAAAAGGCTAATAAACAAAATATTGTAGGTTTTGCGAGTCCAAGCGATCGTAAAGGGGCAAGATTCCTAAGAATCGAAATTCCAGGTGACAATAAAATCCTAACATTAAATGAAGTGGAAATCATCAGCGGTGGTAAGAATGTTGCACGTGAGGGTAAAGCAACACAGTCAAGCGTTGGATCTGGCGGAGTTCCTGAACGTGGAATCGACGGCAACAAGAACCCAGACTGGGGAGGAGGCGGTCAAACTCATACCGATGGATTTGGATCCACAAACCCCTGGTGGGAAGTTGACCTCGGGAAAGAATTTATAGTCGACACCGTAGAGGTTTGGAACCGGAAAGACTTCGAAAAACGTCTCGATGGATTTACCGTTCAGTTGCTTGATTCAAATCGAAAGCAAATCTATAAAAGCGGAAAAACAAGGGGAGCACAGCGCGTAAAGTTTTCCCTAAAATTTAGAACCGTTATTGATTACAAGCTTTACAGTGGAAAAGCGGAACCTGAAACTGCCAACACCGCTCCCGTGCTTGCTACCGTTCCTGAAGGATACAAAGACAAACTTCCCTTCGCTTTCCAAAAAGGGGATACCGTGGCAATTCTGGGAAATGGCCTTGCTGACAGGATGCAACATGACGCCTGGATGGAGACCGTTCTGCAAAGTGCACTTAAAGGACAGAATATTTCTTTCCGCAACATGTCACTTTCCGGGGACCGCCCTAATAAATATCCAAGAAGTAAGGGATTCATCCCAATGGATAAGTACCTCCAGCATGTTAAGGCAGATGTTATATTTGCCATGTTTGGATTTAATGAATCCTTTGACGGTCCAAATAATGCAGAAAATCATAAAAACTTGCTTGTTGATTTCGTTGGGAAATTGAGAAGTTACCAACCGAATGGGAAAAGTTTTCCAAGGATCGTGTTATTCAGCCCAATTGCTTTTCAAAACTTAAAAGACCGTAATCTTCCCAATGGAAGAGCCCATAATCGCAATTTGGCTGCATACGCAAAAGCAACTGAAAATGCGGCCAAAGAAGCGGGTGTACAATTTATTGATCTTTTCAACCCAACACTCAAATTATTTGAGCAGAGTAAAGATCCACTTACCATCAATGGTGCACATTTAAACGCAGAAGGAAATCGTCTGCTTGCTGAGATTATAGCCAAGGCTTTGCTGGGAAAAGATATTAAAGCCAATGGCGGCTTGCTTAAAATCAAGGAAGCGATTCATAAAAAGAATTGGACATGGCATAACCGCTACCGGGCTACTGATGGAAATGACATCTGGGGCGGCCGGTCAAAACTACGATTTGTTAATG
>NZKY01000148.1 GCA_002694035.1 Opitutia bacterium | reverse complement strand
ACCAATTTTTATGTGGGGTGGGGCATCTGTTAAATCAATTAAAGTTTGATCCATGGTCACACGACCAACTAACGGGTAGCTATTGCCATCGATCAACCCATGGGCTCGGTTTCCACAGGGTAGGGGAATTGCATCTCCGTAGCCGGCGCTGATTATTCCAATTTTTGAATCTCGATTAAGCTTGTACTCCCTGCCGTAACTTAAAGTTGTTCCTATCGGGAGATTTTTGATCATTGCCAGCCTGGAATGAAAAGAGAGTACCGGCTCAACAGCCAAATTCGCAAGAATACTGCCCTGTGGGGGAGAAATTCCAAATTGTAAAAGACCAATACGGACTGCATTAAAGATATTTTCTGAATCAAATGATCTGAGAGAAGATGAGTTATCTGCATGAACAAGAAAATTTGTTTCATTCTGAATTTTTAAATGATTCAGAACAGTAAGAAAATTTTCTCTTTGTTTAACCGTAAATTCAAGGTCAGAAGGCTGGGCAAAATGGGTGAGTGCTCCACAAATTTTGATCTCTTTTGATGAGACGGTTTTTTCAATCAGTTCACTGGCATATTGCCACCAAATTCCATGTCTTCCCATCCCTGAATCAATTTTTAAATGAACAGAGATTTGTTTTTGATATTTGTGTGAAAGCTTTATGAAGCGGTCGAGTTCGTTTTTTGATGAAAGTGTTGGAATCAAATCAAAATCCACAATGGCCTCGTCTTCTTCCTCCAATAGAGGACCCAGAATTAAAATTGGCCATCCCGAGCCCATTTCCCTAATTTCTGTTGCCTCGCGAACATTTGCGACGGCAAAAACATCCACTTTGCTTTGCATCAGTCGGGCCGCAGTAGCGTGAATTCCATGCCCGTAAGCATCCGCTTTAACTACCGATATGTATCGAATGCCACTAGGGAGAGAATCTCGAATCAGGGCAAGATTTCTCTCAAGTGCAGCAAGATCAATTTCTGCCCAACATCGTTGGGCGATCATAAATGAATCATTTTCATTATGGATTAAGAAATTTAATTTTAGGTTCCCATTTTTTAAATTCTGGTGGTTTGGGATTATAAATTTCCAGCTCTTTTACTTGAGTTGAGACTAGGAGTAGATCTTCTAATCCTTTGATTTTTTCTAGTCTGTAATCAATGATTTTGTCTTTAGGAATATTTGCGCTTGAATTTGCTTGGTCTTGAATATGAAGACTTTGTGGGAATCTTTTTAGCGCAATCTCGCTCTCGAGTATTTCTTTTTCCCCAATTGGATTATTGTTGGTTCCCGTTCGTATGACTCGCCAACCCATTCGGAAAGGTGCTTGAATATGGGATGGAGGGTTGGTGATCATACAATTTGCAAGATCAAGAGCATTGTAAGAAAAGAGTTTTAGTCTTTGGTCAAATTCCCAATTAAGGGTCTTGATGAAAGCTAAAGTTAGTCGGAGACCTAAGGTAGATCCTGGGCCAGAGCAAAAAAATACTGAGTCAAGTTCATGAAATTTAAGTTTCAACTCTGTCAGAAGTTTGGAAACAGTTTGAAAAATTCCATCTAATGCATTCGAATGCTTTGATTCTAACTTGTGCCAGTTTTTATCGCAAGCGATTCCAACCTGAATAAATGGAGTAGAAACATCGATAACTAGAGGATAATGTAAATTTTGTTCTTTGATTCCCATATACAAAAAAATTGGGAGATAAAAATTAATATCTACGCCTTAAATTAGTTGGAGGTATACCTAATTCTTCGCGATATTTGGCAACAGTTCTGCGAGCAAGCTTGATATCTTTTTCAGCTAACAAATCAACTATTTTTCTGTCGCTCAATGGTTTGCTTATATCTTCCTGCTCTACAATAGATGCGATGATTTCTTTTACACTTGTATTCGATAATGAATCACCATCTTTTCCGGAATAACCAGGAGTGAAGAAATATTTTAAAGGAAATGTTCCGTGTGGTGTCTTGATAAACTTATTGGCAATGGCTCTTGAAACAGTCGTTTCATGGACTTCAATTGAATCCGCAACTTCTGACATGGTCATAGGGCGAAGTTTGGAGGGGCCATTTTCAAAAAAGCTTTCCTGTCTATTTATTATCTTTCTAGTAATTCTTTCGATGGTATTTTGTCTCTGATCAATCGAACTAATTAGAAATTTCCCCGCTCTCATTTGGTTTCTTACATATTCTTTTTCTTTACTCGAAAGTACACCTTTAGAGATGAGTTCCTTATATGTTCGATTGATTTTTAATCGAGGAATGTAATCATTGTTTAAACTAATCTCCCAATCGTCTCCAACTTTTTCAACCGTAACATCAGCAGATATGGATTGGTTACTATCATCGGAAAATTGCTTGCCTGGAGATGGGTCAAGCTCACTGATCTTTTCAATTGCTTCGTGAATGATATTTGTAGGTTGTGAAAGCTTGCGTGAAAGTTCGGGTACCCTTCTGCGAACAAGAAGCGGAAAGAAATCCTGGACAATTTTAAATTGATCAGTGTCCTGCCAACCTCTTGATTCCATTTGTCTCAGGAGGCAATCTTGTAAGCCTAAGGAAGCAATTCCAATTGGTTCAAAAGTTTGTAATATTGAAAGTGCCTCCTGTAAGTCAGCGAGTGGAATAGACGATAAGAGAGAAATGTCCGAGAGGTTTGAACTAAGGAAACCATTCTCATCAAGACTACCAATAAGATATTCGGCTGCCTTTTTTACTTCTTGGGTTGTTTCAGTAAGCTTTAATTGATCTAGGAGGTGCTCTTGCAGAGAAGTTTCAGAAGTGAGTGAGTCAAAGAAAAATTTCCTTTTTTCTTGAGCCTCTGAATTACCAAGCTGGGCTTCACCAGAAAATTCATTTTCAAAGTGTTCCCTAAGATCCTCTTCCATTTCTTTTAGAACAGCAAATTCGTCCGAAAAATCGAGGTCTTGTAAGTCTTCTGAAATTTCAGCTTCTGAATTATTTTCTTCGTCCTTCGAAGTAGATGGATCGTCAGGAAAGTCTTCTCCCTTTTCCAACTCTAATTCATCCGGGGAAGGTTCTACTTCATCTGAGTCCAGGCTTTCGTCATTTGTACCGATTTCTTCAAGTAGGGGATTTGTTTGAAGTTCTTCAAGAATCGCCGATCTTAGTTCAAGGGCTGGAACTTGCAGAATTTTAAGTGATTGCCTGAGTTGTGGAGCAAGTACAAGATTCTGAGTTTGCTTTTGTACCTGCCGAAGACCCTGTGATTGCATGGCCATGGTTATTATGGATAAAAAATCTAGTGGTCGGCAAACCGAGTTTCCCCACGATGCCATCGAAGGGCAGCATTTTCGCCGTCATCTCCGAATACATCGTATATATATGCGGCCAATTTTTCATTGGTTGGTCCGTAGCCATCGCCATAAATAAAGCCCTCGAGTTCAGTTAGCATTTCTTCGGATGATTGATATCTTTCATCTCTTGCCCGTTTGAGCGAGGTTTGAAGAATTTTGTCAAGGCGTGGATCAATATCAGGACGAATCTCGGTAAAGCTAGGGATTTTTAATTCAAGAATATTACGAATTGTATCTTCAGGTTCATAAGCTTCGAAGATATTATATCCGAGCAAAAGTTCTGACATTACAATGCCACAACAAAACAAGTCTGCCCGATGATCTGTGACTTCGCATCTGGCTTGTTCGGGGGATAAATATTCGTCTTTCCCAGCGATTACATCTCCTTCTTTATTATACATTAGATCAAGTGCTTTAGCGATTCCAAAGTCGGTGAGTTTAACGTCACCTTCCTTGGCGATCATTATGTTTTTCGGATTAACATCCCTATGAACAATGCCCAAGAGTCTGCCTTGAGCATCTTTTTTTCTATGGGCGTATCCAAGACCGCGGCATATTCGAGAAACTATGAAAACCGCAAGATCAGCGGGGATATATTGTTCAGTTTCAACATGCCTGTCCAAAAATTCCTCTAGGTTCCAACCGGTTACAAATTCCATAGTCATAAAATATTGTTCACCTATTTTTCCAAGATGATAGGTTTGAACAATATTTGTATGTATCAAATCAGCGACTAGCTTTGCTTCTCCAATAAAATTATTACGAAATTCTTCTATTGCTGAGTATTCTTCTCGGATTAATTTTATTGCTACAACTTTACGAAATCCGCCAATCCCTTTTTGGGTAGCTTCATAAACCATACCCATGCCACCTTCGGCTATTTTACGGGTAAGTTCGTAATGTACTTCATTGAAAATATGTTTCATAAGCCGATTCCATAGCTTAATTTCTTTTATTCTTAATTCAAGGAAATACTTGGCATGTTTTAAAATAGATTTGTTTTTGGCATAAATTTCGCCGCAACCTTCTAGAGTTTGACATGTCGTCCTTAAACTTTAGTTTTTAAACATGATTTCATTTACTAAAGCGGCAGCTAATCAGATTCTAGAAATGTCTCAAAATAGCGAAGATGGTAAACTCCTTCGTATTTTTATAGAACCAGGTGGGTGCTCAGGTTTTGAATACGGAATGAGTATGGATATTCCCAAAGAGAATGATAAAAAGGGAGAAAACTCTGGAGTGAAATATGCAGTTTGTTCAGATAGTGTCGAGTACCTCAAAGGCACTGAAATCCATTTTGATGATGGTTTGGCTGGGAAAGGTTTCGAAATCCGTAATCCAAATGCAAAAAGTACATGCGGTTGTGGTAAGTCTTTCAGTTGAAAACACGAGTTTTAATATTTTTTGCATTCTTCTTAATTCTTTGCAATTCCTGGGCATTGAAGAGGATTGGTCCTTTACAAATGAGCTTTGTCATAGAGCAAAATGGAATGAAGGTAGGCAACGATTTCTGGATTGGATGGCAAATTATTCGTAATCCTGGTTGGCATACTTATTGGGAGCATCCGGGAGATGTCGGGGTTCCGCCTAAACTGGAATGGGAGTTACCAGAAGGTTTTTCAGTTTCACCGATGCAATATGCCCCACCTGAAAAGGTGAAGATGGCAAGTATTCGTGCCAATGGAAACTACGGTGAGACATTATTTATTACCAAAATAAATGTGCCTGAAAATTTAGAACTAGACGATTACACTTTCAAAGCGAAAGCTTCTTGGTTGACATGTTCGCGTCAATGCCTTCCCGGTTTTACTGATTTGGAAATAAATATCAAGGTAGTGGAATTAGTTACTAAAGATAAATTCTGGTCTGAAAGATTTGAAGAATTAAGAAACTCAAAACCATCAGATTTTTCAAATGATTGGAAAATAAGTGCGGTTGAGAAAGGTTCTCTGATTAATTTGAAAATTCAAAGAGATGAACCATTTATCGATGAAATTAGCAGACCCATTTTTTTCTGTTCCAACAAGCTTATTCGGTCGGATGGTAAACAACTATTAATAAGAAAAGATAATTTTATTTCTTTGGAAATGGAGAAGTCCGAATGGGCGAAAAAGGATGAGCCTTACCTAGCAGGTATAATTTACTCTGAAAAAGGTTGGGGAGATCAGTCAAAAAATAAATTCCGAAGAATCAATATTCCACTTTTCAAATCAAATTAGTTAATGCTTCCCTTTTTGAATTGAAAATTTGTAGAATTAATTAACTGTCGTGTGATGATTTTAATCTATAAGACCTTTGCTTCTTTTTTCCTGCTCGTTTTTCTTCTTTCCTTGAATCTTCAAGGTCAAGAACTTCCTGGCACATCTCTGCCGGGTGCCGCTACAACAGTTTCCTCTCAGGATAAAGCTGATAAAACTGAACGAACGGAGGTAGAGAAACTTGACCCTGTTACGATAAAAGAGCTCCAGGATGTGGTTCGTACTAATATCTTTGCTGTATCTAAAAGAAACATTAACATGGCTTTAAGCACTATTCATCCTGAATCTCCAACAAAAGAGAGTTCTAAGGACATGATGACATATATTTTTGCTCGATTACAGCTAAAATATACAATTCAACAATTGAAAGTAACAGAAATTGATGGAGACGAGGCAAAAGTAGAAGTGTTACAAGTTACTCAAAAACTCTCTGGAAATGCTGCTTTCAGGGATAATCGTGTTAAAATGCTCCACACCATGAAACGAGATGGTAAAAAATGGAAGATGTATAGTTCGGAAGCACTTTTTATCGAGTATTTGAAATACTGATTGATATTTTACATTTCTTGTAAAGTTTCGATTCCCAATATAGCCATTCCTGTCTTAAGGAATAAAATTGTTTGAGAACAAAGTAAAAGTCTGTTGCTTCTAATTTTTTCATTTTCCACCATTACTTTATTTTGATTGTAGAATGAGCTAAAGTCAGTGGACAACTCATAGAGATAAGTGCAAAGGAAGTGGGGTTTTAGTTCTTTCACAGTTTGTTTAAGAACAACTGGGAAAAAAATAAGTTTACGAAAAAGATTTCTTTCAGATTCGGATAAAGAAGTCTGGAATATATTAAATGAGTCTTCAGGCTGACTTTGAGCCTTCCTAAAAATACTGTTTATCCTCGCAACTGCGTACTGAAGATAAGGTGCAGTATTTCCTTGCATCGCTAGCATCTTGTCCCATGAAAAAACATAATCAAGAGTCCGGTCTTGTGATAAATCTGCATACTTCACCGCACCTAAACCGATTATCTTGGCTCTTTTTTCTACCTCTGAACAATCTAGAGAAGGATTTTTTTCAACTATTAATAATTTGGCACGTTCTATGGCTTCTTTTAGTAAGTCGATGAGTTTGATGGGTTGTCCATCGCGTGTTTTAATTGCTTTATTATCATCTCCTAGAATGGTTCCAAACCATACATGGAAAAGCTTCGGGGGGCTTATGTCCTCTGCTGAATACCATTTTTTTACAGTTAGAAAAAGTTGATCGAAGTGATCTCTTTGCCTCCCGTCAGTGACATAAATGATTTCTTCTGCATTCCACTTTTCAAATCGATATTGAACTGTAGCCAAGTCAGTAGTCGCGTAATTACTGGCCCCATCTGATTTTCTTATGATAAAAGGTTGTTTTGCGAAACGCTTATGTTCCGGATGGAATACGACCAGTGCTCCATCGTCTTCCTTGCATATTTTAAAACTCAAGAGTTTGGCGTATATTTCATCAACCTTATCCCGATAAAAGCTTTCACCAAGTGAGAAATCAAATTTGACATCAAGCAAATCATAGATTTTTAGGAATGAATCCATGCTGATTTCCTTAATTTTTTCCCAGAGTGTTAAATTTTCAGAATCGCCATTTTGAAGCTTTACTAATTCCGTTCTAGCCTCATCCAAATTCGATTCATTGTCCTTCACCAATTGATTTCCCTGTCTGTAAAGTTCTTCTAATTTAGCGATCGGATCAGCGCCTAGATCTTCTAAAGAAACGCCAAGCTTTTTAATCGATAAAAGAAGTATGCCAAACTGAGTTCCCCAGTCACCCAAATGATTATCACGTATTACTTGATGTCCAAAAAAATCAAATAACCGTGATAAACTTTCTCCTATTATGGTCGAGCGAATATGGCCCACATGCATTTGCTTAGCAGTATTTGGGGAAGAAAAATCAAAGACTACCTTCTTGGATTTTTTCTCCTTAATAGCTGATCTAATTGACTGTTTGTCAGAGAATTTTTTGGCCCATTCAAAGAAATATTTTTCGGAAAGTTTGAAATTAATAAAACCTGGACCAGCAAGGCTTGTATTCCAATAATCGGAGAGAGGAATTGATTTTAATAATTTTTCGCTTAATTCTCTGGGGTTTAGTCCCGCTTTTTTGGCAAATGGGAGTACGCCATTTGCTTGAAAATCACCAAATCTTGGATCAGCAGTTCGAATTTGTGGGTCAAATTCATCGTTGAACTCCTCACAGGAAGTGGCTGCCTGTTTTACGACATTACTTAATTGTACGCTGCAATCAAATTCAATTAACATGGTGCGATATCCAAGCAGAAAAGAAGCTCGGGTCAAGAATCACTTAGAATAAAAGGCTCGACATATTTAAACTAAATGAGTATTAATTCTTTCTGCTTCTCCAATTCACCCCAAAAAGCACAGGATAATTTACTATGGCTAAAGCATTAAGTTCTAAAAAAACTTCTCCGTCCTTTTCGTATTTAATTGAGAAAAAAAGAGACGGCGGAGAATTCACAGACGAAGAAATTCGTTTCTTGGTAGATTCTATTTTTGATGATGAAATGCCCGAGTCACAGCAGGCTGCATGGGTAATGTCTGTATTCTTTCAAGGCATGTCTGCTCAGGAAACTGCTTTTTTTGCTGAAGAAATGATGCTATCTGGCGAAGTAATTGAGATGTCAGATGTATCCCGCCCAAAAATTGAAAAGTATTCAACAGGTGGTGTTGGGGATAAAACTACCCTTGTTCTTGGACCTTTAGCTGCAGCCGCTGGTGTTGCAATGCCTTTAATGAACGGGGATGATGAAGAATTTCTCACCTCGAACTGTGAAAAACTTGCTGCGATTCCTAAAATCGAAACCAAAATTGATCTTGAAGATTTTGCTGTTCAAGTGCGCAAGTTAGGCTGTTCATTTTCTTCCCGAAATGAAGAGATTTCGCCTGTTGAAGAAATTCTTTACAAGTTACGCCAAAATATTGGTGCAATCCCATCGATTCCCTTCATAACTGCTGGTACTTTGAGTCGCAAGTTAGCCGCTGGCGCCGAAGGGGTTGTAGTTGATGTGAAGTGGGGTAAGGGATCTTTTATCAAAAATGCAGAAGATGCGAAACAACTTGCCCGTTCGCTCACCCGCGTAGGCAGAACTTTAAAGAGAAGATGCGTCGCATTAGTAACTGATAATAATCAACCACTTGGTTCCTGTGTTGGTGCATCTCTAGAACTTAAAGAGGCAATTGAATTGCTTAAAGGCGAGGGTCCTGAAGATTTGCAGGATTTGGTCATGAAACTTGGTATGGAAATTGTCAGACTCGCCGGAGTGGCAGGTTCTACCTTATCTGCAAAGCAGACTGTCAGAAAGCATTTAGAAGATGGATCAGCCCTTCAAAAATTTAAGGATATTGTAGAATATCAGGGTGGTGACATTAAAGTTATAGACAATCCAGACAAGTTGCCGACTGCCAAACATACAAAGAAAATGCCTGCTCCGAAAAGAGGTTATGTCCACACAATTGACGCTGGTCAACTTGCAAGAGGCGTTCAAATTTTAGCACATGGAGACGGTAAAAAATTCGATCCTGCCTCCGGAGTAGCAGAACTGTGTAAAGTTGGTACCCAAATGAAACAGGGGGAACCCCTTATGATCATTCATTACAATGACGAAAAGAGGCTAAGCGTTGCAATGGAATATTTCAAAGCAGCTTACCGATTAGCACCTAAAAGACCAAATCCTGCACCTCTTGTAGTAGAGCGAGTAGCCTAGTTTTCTTAATTAGGTATGGCCGATTATGCCAAGGCCTTTTTAGTCGAAAAATTTCTTAGTTTACTCGACCTAGATAAGATTTGTCGCTGGTACTTATTTTTATTACATCGTCCTTTTTTATAAATAAAGGGACTTGGACGGTTATCCCTGAAGAAATAGTTACTGGCTTTAACACATTTCCTGCAGTATCTCCCCTAAGTGCTTCCGGTGCTTCTGTGACGGTAGCTTCTACGGAAGCAGGTAATTCCAAACGTGTAGCTTCTCCGTCGACTAACAAGATGTCATATGAATTTCCCTCCACTAAAAAATTATCATCCTCCCCAATCATTTCACTGGACAGTACTGTGTCTTCATAGGTTTCTAAATCCATAAAGTGATGCCCGTCTGCATCTTTGTAGCTAAATTCCAGTTTTTGTGTGGTCGTGTGCATAAATTCGACACTATCAGTCGAGCGAAATTTCGTTGTAGTGGTGGACCCGCTTTGTAAACTTCGTAATGTCGTTTGTACAAAGCCAGCTTGTCTACCTTGAGTTCGGTGTTGCATTTCTAAAACGAGATGAGGAGTTCCCTGGTAAACGATTACTTTTCCTTTACGAATTTCTGTTGGAGATGCCATGTTAATTACTTTTACTTGAGATTTTTATTAAAGAGTTACATGGGTAGTACATAAATGAAATATTGCCAACAATATGTTTTTAACTTTTTAACATTTCAATGAGTTCACGAAATTCAAATATCGAATTAGTTTCTTGGAATGTGAATGGGTTGCGTGCATGTCGTAAAAAGACCTTTGATCTCTTTATTGAGGAGAAAAACCCTGATTTTTTATGCCTGCAGGAAATTAAATTGAATCCTGATGTTATTCCTGAAGATGATTTTGGCTATTCTTTTCGCCATTATAATCTGGCAGATAAAAATGGGTATTCGGGAACTGCAATCTTGTCCAAAGAACAACCGCTTTCTGTTGTGGAAGAATTACCTAATGCTAAACATGGCGGAGAAGGACGGGTTGTAACTTGTGAATACGAAGCTTTTTTTCTGGTAAATGTCTATGTTCCAAATGCCAAGAATGATTTATCCCGTCTAGAATATCGTTATGAAGAGTGGGATCCGGATTTAAGAAAATATCTTGTCACATTACATAAATCAAAACCGGTTATTCTCTGTGGTGATTTGAATGTTGCTCATCGCGAAATTGACTTGGCTAACCCCGTTTCTAATCAAGATAATGCAGGATTTACTGATGAAGAGAGAGAGGGAATGTCGAATCTTCTTGCAGAAGGGTTTTTGGATACTTTCCGTCATCTATACCCTGATCAAAAAGATGCCTATTCCTGGTGGACCTATCGGGCAGATGCCCGAAGCCGGAATGTAGGTTGGCGAATTGATTATTTTATAGTTTCGGACGATCTTGCTTCTTCTGTTCGTGATGCAACTATTTATTCGGAAATAGAGGGTTCTGATCATTGCCCTGTTGGGCTATCCCTAGCAAGAGCCTAGCTTTTAAGCTATTCTAAAGTTTGAAAGACTCAGAAAAGAAAGTACTTTTCGATCGAACTTTAGAACTTGCCCGAAAAGGATGGGGTAGTACACATCCTAATCCAATGGTTGGTGCTTTAATTGTGGAAAATGGAATGGTTGTCGCAGAGGGTTGTCATCATCAGGCAGGTTTCCCACATGCCGAGGTAGAAGCAATAAGAAGCTTGGGCCGTCTGCCAAAAGAAGGAGCAGCTATGTTCGTATCCCTTGAACCCTGTTCCACTAGCGGTCGAACTCCTCCTTGTGTACAGTCAATTCTCAATGCTGGAATAAAACATGTTTACATAGGTGCGACCGACCCCAATCCATCTCATGCTGGTCGCGGAATTGAAATTCTTAGGCAATCAGGTGTTCATACTGAAATGGCGCCTGAGGAGTTTCAATCCCGAGCAACACGAATAAATTTTATTTTCAATCATTACATTACGGTTCAAAAACCATTGATTGCTTTGAAACTTGCAGAATCTTCTAATGGTATGATCGCTGAACATAGTGGTAAACCAAGCCGAGTAACTGAAGAAAAGGCACGGTTGAACATGATGCAATGGCGACGCTTGTTTCCAGCTATTTGTGTAGGTTCAGGAACGGTTTTATCGGATAATCCTTCTCTAACTGCACGTTTGCCTGAGGGAACCTTTTGTCCGATCCGTCTCGTTTTGGATTCAAGACTTTCAACTTTTGATTATGCCAACTCTAATCGTGCTATTTATTCCGATGAATTTTCTTCAAAAACCAAAGTAATTACTACATCGGTTGGCTTAAATAATAAGCATGCGGTCGATAGGGCTAAAAAATTAGGAATCACTTTAATTGAGGGAACGAAAGACGAAAATGAAAAAATTAAATTGTCCGAATTGCCTCGAATTCTAAAGGAATTGCGAATTACTGCGCTATACTGCGAGGGTGGTGCTAAGATTGCCCATTCGCTTCTTGCTGATGGCGTTGTTCGTTATTTGTTCCGATACCAATCACCCAAAAAGTTTGATGGTCCAGATGCACTAGCGGGACCAAAATTGAATAATTTAAAAATTAAAGATTCTATTATTCAGAAATTGGGAGAGGACATTCTAACTCACGGATTTTTATGAAAACCATCTATTTGGCCTCGGGTAATGCCCACAAACTTCATGAATTACAGACTGCGCTGGATTTGGCAGGCTTACCCCTGAGGGTAGCAGGACCTGATGAAATTGGAGGTATGCCTGAAGTAGAAGAGACTGGATCTACTTTTGAGACCAACGCATTGCTAAAGGCACATGGGTTAAAAGTGGATGGTCCAAAAGAAGGATGGTTTCTGGCTGATGACAGTGGGATTGAGATCGATGCTCTCGATGGTCGCCCAGGAGTTATTTCTGCCCGTTATGCAGGTTTGGAATGTGACGATGAGAAAAATAATGATAAGGTATTAGAAGAAATGAAAGATGTACTGGAACCTCACCGAACTTGTCGTTTTCGTTGCGTGCTTGCTCTAGTTGGTGAAGGCTTGGAAGAAACTTTTTCGGGTGCTTGTGAGGGAAAACTTCTTTTCGAGCGACAGGGTACAGGTGGTTTTGGATACGATCCACTATTTTTACCAGATGAGAGCGAATCCACTTTTGCCAAGATATCACTGGATGAAAAAGCAAAGATTAGTCATCGTGCTCGTGCATTGACCAAATTGATTAACTGGATTAGAAATTAGTAAAATTAGAAATTTGTAAAAACCTGAATTGATTTTGGTATATTTAAATCCAAACTGTTTAATTTCGCAATTTTTGATCTTTATCTACCAAGGGTTGTCGATCATAAATAAATTTAGAGATGATAAAAATGTTGCTAATTTCAATCATGTGAGCTTCCCCACCAATCCTTATTGGGCTCGTAATTAGGTGCGAGGAAGGATCCATGTTGCTTCTCAAGTCTTTCTTTTCCAGAAGTTTTAATGTTTTTCCAGCGGGTTTCTCTTTTAGCAGCATCAAATTCTGCATCAGGCTTTGGAAATTTAGCATTTGTTTGCTTGAGCCATACATTTAATTTTCCCCTCATTTGTTGAGCAAGCTTTCTTTCTTTAGTGATCAAATTATTCTGCTCTCCAATATCTTTGCCGAGGTGGTATAATTCATCTCTTCCATCTTCGTGATAATGTATAAGTTTCCAATCACCTTCCATAATTATGGAGCTCGGTTCTCCTCCCTGATTTCCATAGTGTGGATAGTGCCAATAGAGCGGACGATTCTGAATAGTTTTGCCTTTGAGTAATGGCACTAGACTAACTCCATCTATTTTTTGTTTTTTGAGAATTTCAATCCCGCAAAGATCAAGCAGTGTGGGGTACCAGTCGATTCCATTGACCGGTGTATTGCTTTTAGAACCTGGCGTTGTAACTCCAGGCACTTTCAGATAAAATGGTTCACGAATACCACCTTCCCATTGGCGTCCTTTTCCTCCACGTAGGGGTAGGTTTGAAGTTGCATAGGCATCGCCGGATGAGACACCACCGTTGTCGGAAGTAAAACAAACAATGGTACTTTTATCCAGTCCATGCTCATCAAGCTTCTTAAGTACGGTACCAATGGATTGATCGAGTTGTTCAATCATACCAGCGTAGATCGGGCAGTCTTGTACTTGACGGACATTTAGCCGACGGTCGAAAAGAAAGCGCTCCTTTTCATTTGTAAGTCCCATTCTTTCTGCCTTGTCGCGGTATTTTTTCCAGAGTTTCTGGGTTGTTTGAATGGGAGCATGCACGGTGTAAAAAGATAGATAAGCAAGGAATGGCTTATCCTTGTGAGCTTCAATGAAGTCGGCCGTTTCCTGCCCGAGCCGTAGCGTAAGGGATTCACCTTTGGGACCGGATTCAAGATTTGGATTAATGTAGGGAGAGAAAAATCCACCCCGTGGCCCACCTACATCCCAGCCACCCTTATTAATTTCAAAGCCATGATCCATTGGCCATGAGCCCTTGCTTCCAAGATGCCACTTGCCGGCAAAAAAGGTTTTATATCCAGCCTTCTTCATTGCTTCAGCAAGTGTAATCTCAGAGGCTCGGAGGTTGCGCTCGTACTCGGGTGGTAGATGGCTATCCGATCGATTAGTTCCCCTCCATGCGTCACCCGCACGGTCTCCAATCCAGGTAGTTATACCATGATTGGTTGGATACTTCCCGGTAAGGATACTTGCCCGGGAAGGACTGCAAACCTGACAGGTTGCATATCCACGGGAGAATTTCATCCCTTCATTGGCAATTCGGTCGATATTCGGACTTTCGTAAAAAGCGGAGCCTTCATTACTTAAGTCTCGGGCACCCATATCATCCACCAATATGAAAAGGACATTAAAAGGTTTTGCTCCCCAAGTCTGGGATAGTGTAGATAGAAATAGAAAAAATAAAACTGTTAAAGTTTTTGCTGAATTGTTCATAAATGAACAATCTAAATACACCCTTAGGTGGCAACTTAATTTACACCAAATAAAATTACTCGTTTCAAGGAGCAGCTTTTAGAAACTCCCCAAAAAATAAGAGAAAACCATAGTGCCTACTAAAATTACAAACGCAAAAAACCAGTT
>NZKY01000017.1 GCA_002694035.1 Opitutia bacterium | reverse complement strand
CCATTAGAGGACGCCGACGCAATTTTCAGCAAACTTAATGCTCCAAAAGAGATGTGGGTGTTTGAAGATGAATTTCACCCTATCCGAACTCCAGAGGCACTATCAGGGCACAGCGTCTTTCATTATATTGCCAATTGGATGGGGCAAGCTCTAGAAGGAAAAATTCCTTCCAAACATGAGAAGAGGCGTTATATTTTTAAGAATGGTGATGGTATGTTCGATTAAAAGTATTTTGAGCATCTTTATTGTTGCAGAGAGTATCAAAATTAGACTAGATATTTTTTCAAGAAAAGACAAAATTTCTTTTATAGAATAGTAAAAATTTAAAACAGATAAATTAGAAACAATTATAAAATGACTAGAAAAGTTGGCGTTATACCTTTTGACGTTAGCGGTGACAAAATCGCTATCATGTTTGTAACTTCTCAAAAAAGGGGTCGTTGGATATTACCAAAAGGGAATCTTCATAACAAAGAGAGTCACAAACAGGGTTGTAAGCGCGAAGCATTTGAGGAAGCGGGGATTAAAGGTAAGTTGTTTGAGGACTTTCCAATGACACACAGTATTTCTAAGTCTAAAAAAGATAGAATTGAAAATGTCGCCGTTACCTATTATCCTTTTTTAGTGGCGGAGCAATTTGATAATTGGCCTGAGAAAAACAAAAGAGAACGTCATTGGTCGTTATTAAATGATGCACTGAGAGTTACTGATCAAGTTGACTTTCATAATGTCATTAATAATTTTGCAGCGCTTAAATTCTCTATATTAGATATTGCAAAGCAAAAAAAAGAAAAGCAGCGAGAAAAGCAGAGGCTGGCACTGTAATCACCCAAGCCGCTCCAATTGATAACACAAATTTTCTACGTACAAGCTTTCTACGTAATCGTATGTTGATATTTTTAAAAGCCTCGGCAGATGAATGATTAAGTTTGTGAATTGGTCTTAAACGTTTTTTATCTGGATTTTCTAAAAATTCCCGAAGAAACCCAACGCCGAAAATAGCTCCAATAGCTATGTGCGTAGAGCTTACTGGTAAGCCTAATGTTGTTGCAATCAAGACCGTTATTGACGAGGCAAGTGCTACACAATAAGCGCGCGGTGCATTTAACTTGGTAATCTTTTCTCCCACAGTATTGATCAATTTTGGTCCAAATAAAACAA
The DNA here is from genome assembly GCA_002694035.1 of Opitutia bacterium. Lineage (GTDB taxonomy): Bacteria > Verrucomicrobiota > Verrucomicrobiia > Opitutales > Seribacteraceae > Seribacter. The sequence continues at coordinate 3,344 of NZKY01000017.1, read as the reverse complement.
GCCCTATTGCTAGGCCTAAGGCACCTATTAACATAACCCAGAACGGTATAGCCACTTTTGCCTCTACCGTTGTTACCTCATATGTTGAAACAATGGCAGCTAAAGGACCCACAGCATTTGCTACGTCATTAGCTCCGTGAGCAAAACATAATAGTGAAACACTTATAATTAATGGGAGATTAAACAAAGAGTATATTTGTTTCTTATCATTAGAAAGCCCACTAGATATTTTTTTAATAAAGGGCCTTGAGATGAGCCAAGCTGCAAAAAAAGCGATTATGGAATATAATATGATCTCGGATGATGATGGCTTCCAGATTTTTTTAAGCCCTTTTAGAGACATATAGGCCGCGAACGCACTTGCCATTATTGCAATAAGAATAGGCACCCATCTTTTTGCTGCTGTTTTTCGATCTAAAACATTTATAATTTTCGTTTGAATAAAAAATAACATCGATGCAGCGATAATCCCTCCAAAAACAGGGGAAATTACCCAACTTGCAGCTATTTTCGACATTGTAAGCCAATTAACTAAGCCAAAGCCAGCTGCAGCAATACCTGCGCCCATAACACCTCCTACGATTGAATGCGTCGTGGATACCGGTGCGTTTAAAATGGTCGCCAAATTAACCCATAAAGCAGCCGCGAGAAGAGCACTCAACATAAGAATCCTAAAATCATGGATTAGGATACTATCTTCAGGGTTAATTATACCTTTTGCAACTGTCTGAACAACATCACCTCCCGCAAGAAGCGCACCTGCACTCTCACAAATCGCTGCAATTATTACGGCTACCGCTACAGTAATAACTTTGCCACCAACAGCTGGACCCATATTATTAGCAACATCGTTAGCTCCAATATTAAGAGCCATATAACCGCCGATCACCGCTGCTATTACGAAAATAAGAATGTTTTCATTTGGAACGTTAAAATGATAAACACCAAACAACGCCACCAACAATAAAAAAATACCGGCTAGAATAACCGGTAAAAAACCAGTTCTAAGAACATTTACATTCTGACTAATTAAATTAAATCTTATTAAGTCGTTAACATACCTACCAGAATTTTCCAGTTGCATTTTTTCACCTTTAGACAAAGTTTTAATATAAGTTGTTTTATTATTAAAAACGATGACATTTATAGTAGGATTTTGTTACAGTTTTATGACAAAAAAATATTAATGAAAGCCAAATTTATTTGTTCCTAAAGCATATCCAGAACCTCGAACTGTTCGAATAATATTTTTGAATTCATTAGAATTTATCATTAAGGCTTTTCGAATTCGTCTTATGTGAACATCGATTGTTCGCTGTTCAATGTCTATTCCATGCCCCCAAACTTTATCAAGTATTTGTGTTCTGCTAAAAATTTGCTCCGGTCGCTCCATAAGAAGAGATAATATCTTAAATTCTTTAGGCCCTAAGTCAATTTTTTCTCCATTGTATTTTACTATTTGCGTTGAGGGATAAATGCGTAAGTTTTCAAATTCCATATAATCATTTGCTAGTGACGGTCTTGAACGACGAAGAATAGCTTTTATTCTTGCCAAAAGCTCCATTGGAGAAAATGGTTTTGTTACGTAATCATCTGCTCCTATTTCAAGACCTAATGTGCGGTCTCCTTCTTCACCTCTAGCGCTCAATATAATTATAGGTATGTCTCTAGAAATACTCTTGGAACGCAATTTTCGGCATACATCTATTCCTGACATTTTTGGCATCATCCAGTCCAGAATAATTAAATCAGGAAAAATCTCTTCAGATAAGCATAAAGCTTCTTCTCCATCCGAGGCTGATATCACTTCAAAGTTTTCTTTTGTCAGATTAAATCTAATGAGCTCTAATTGATTTGGTTCGTCGTCTGCAATAAGAATTTTTATTTTGCTCAAGCTATTCATTCCTCTTTTTTAATTTGAAGAAAGTATTAAAAAAACGTAAATATATTATCAAAGTAAAATTGATTTTGCTTTTATTTAATTATCGTTTTCTAAATTAGAAAGAAGAGAATTACTTTTTGGTATAACAACTCGAAAATTCGTGTGTTTTTTAGGTTCACTGGTAATATGTAAATGACCCCTATGTTTGTTAACTATGTGTTTTACTATAGCTAATCCCAGTCCAGTTCCTCCCATTTGTCTGGAGCGCCCCTTATCTACCCGATAAAAGCGCTCTGTTAATCTTTCTATATGTTTTTCTTCGATTCCTTCACCTTTATTTGTGATATCTACTATAATCTCTCTGGTAATTGTATCTGTTATTTTGATTTTTACTGAACTTTTTAAAAAGCTATATTTCAAAGCATTATCCAATAAGTTATGAAAGACCTCTGTAATTTCGTCAACCTCTCCTCTTATAATAGGTTGCTCCAATAAATCATTACGATTGTCTATTAGCTCAATCAAATGTCCAGATTTTGTGGCTCTATCGTTGAATGTGGATATAACCGACTCCAACACTGATTTTATGCAAACTTTTCCGGTTGGCGCGATGTGTTCATCAGCTTCGACTCTGGATAAAGATAATAAATCATCAATCAAACGAGACATCCTTTTGGATTCATCTTCCATTATTTGCAAAAAACGTTTTAGGTTTTTCTCATCAATATTTGTGGTGTTTTGAATGGTTTCAATAAAACCAATTACACTTGTAAGTGGCGAACGTAATTCATGACTTACATTTGCAATAAAATCTCTGCGCATCTTTTCTAAATTATGCTGCAATGTCATATCCATCAATAATACAGCAACCTTTTGAGCATTAATCGGCATTAACCGACCTCTAAGTTGATGGTATTTGTTGTTTGTTGGAGTCGATGTAAACTCAATAATCTTATTTTCTTTAATAGATGTTTTTAGTTCATCTTTTAAATCTTTGTAATTAATCCGCTTGTTTAGAAACGATCCAATTAAGTTGTCACCTAATAGTCGTTTGGCAGCGGGGTTTGCATCTGTGATATAATGCTCTAAATCTATCTCCAATAAAGCATCGTCCATCAATTTGCCTAAATACGAAATCGCATTAACGGTTGAGATATTTTGTTCCTCGTTTGTTTTTTTTTCTATCATATCGCTCATAGCATTACCTTTAGGTCGCGGTATTCTATAAAATCAGTATAACCTCCAACCGAATTATTCTGATGTAAACAGCATTTTGTTACATGCTACTATCTTCTCTTTAAATAGTGTTTTACCCTTATGCAATGAAATTGATTTACCGTTATATTTATTCTAGCGCTCCTGCAATGCTTGTTCTGGCAACATTAGCTTGGGGAAGCCATACAATAGCAGGAAAACTATCTGTTGGCGAAGTAAACCCAATGATGCTTATTTTTTTGAGATG
>NZKY01000147.1 GCA_002694035.1 Opitutia bacterium | reverse complement strand
TAAATTGAGTGAGTATGAAGAGATGATGCCTCAGTTAGATTATTGTCATGGAGTTGAAGATGGTAATGTGACTGATCTTAATACTTTTTTAAGGGGTGATCCAGATACGCTCGGAGAAAAGCAAAGAAGGGGATTTATTTCTATTTTCCCTGCCGAAAAAAGTGATTTACCCCGAGACAGTCAAAGTGGCAGGTTGGAGTTGGCCAGATGGATTACGAAAAACTGCCAATCTTTATTGGCAAGAGTGATGGTAAATCGAATATGGTTATGGCATTTTGGTAAAGGCCTAGTTTCAACACCTGATAACTTTGGTTCATTGGGAGCTAAGCCCACGCATCCTAAATTGTTGGATTGGTTGGCATGCTTTTTTATTGAAAATGGATGGTCTGTTAAAAAGTTAAACAAGTTCATTCTTTCCTCTTCAACCTGGCAAAGCAGTTCCCGGATTAATCAGGAGTCTATGAAACGAGATCCAGTCAATATTTTGTATTCAAGATATCCAATTCGTGCCATGGAGGTGGAAGATATTAGAGATACATGGTTGAGCATGGCGGGAGATTTGAACCATAGTATTGGTGGGAAAGTTTTTGAATTTGAAAATCGAAAACATATTTTCACTGTCTCTTCTGTGGATCAAACCACTTATGAATCTAGCCGCCGTTCAATTTATTTACCAGTTGTACGCAATCATGTGTACGATTTTTTTAAGCTGTTTGATTTTCCTGATCCTAAGATAGTTCAGGGAAATCGAAAGCATCTTCCCACAAGTCAACAAGCTCTTTACCTTATGAATAGTCCATTTGTTCAGTCGATTTCTAAAAAAATTGTTCAAAAAATGGTGAATTCCGATGTTGAGTCTTCCATCGGTAATTTATTCTTAAAAATTTATCACAGGGAAGCGGAACAAAATGAACTTTCAGAATCCATAAACTATGTGGATCATTTTCCGAATGCCTCAGATGATTTGCATCCCTACGTATCTCTTGTTCAGGCTATGCTCTGTTCGAATGAATTTTTATACATAAGATAGATGATGAAAGAATTTTGGAACAGAAGACAATTTATGCGGAACAGCATAATGGGTCTTGGATATTCAGCACTCGTGAGTTCATTAATTGCTAATGGAAACCGTAATAATTCTTTTGTAAGAGCAAATCGATACAGACAGCGGGCAAAACGAGTTTTATTTTTATTTATGAAGGGAGGACCTTCACAGGTTGATACTTTTGACTTCAAGCCAAAGCTTAATTATGACCATGGAAAACCGTTGCCTTTTGCCAAACCAAAAGTGCAATTCGCTAAGACAGGGAATTTATTGGCATCTCCATGGAAGTTTTCAAGGTATGGAGAATCTGGTCATTATGTGAGTGAGCTTTTTCCGAATGTAGCACGACAAGTTGATGATTTATGCTTTATTCATTCAATGCACGGTACAAATCCTGCCCATGGTGCGGCGGTTTTAAAATTACATACCGGAAGCGATAATTTTATTCGTCCGAGCATGGGAGCATGGATTTCTTATGGATTGGGTACAGAAAATCAAAACTTACCATCTTTCATTTCAATTTGTCCAACTTTAGCTCATGGTGGAGCACAAAACTGGGGTTCTGCCTTTCTGCCAAATATTCACCAAGGCTGTCCAATTGGAAATGCATCCATAGAGCCTAAAAATGCAAGGCTTGGTCACATTCTAAATAAATCAGATTCAATGATTCAGCAAAGGGTTCAGCTTGATTTTATTAATTTTTTAAATGGCAGATTTAACGCAAAAGGTTATGAATCTCGATTAAAACAGCGAATTCAAGATTTTGAGATGGCATTTCGAATGCAAACCTCAATTCCTATGGCACAGGATCTCAAAAATGAGAGCAAAACAACAAAAAAGCTTTATGGGCTTGATCAAGACATATCGGAAAATTTCGGAACTCAATGTTTAATGGCTAGAAGATTTCTTGAACATGGTGTCCGTTTTGTTCAGGTAACTCATAGTGCACTAAAAGCACAATGGGACCAACATGGAAATCTAAGGAGAGATCATGCAGAAAGAGCCGCTCAGGTTGATCAGCCAATTTCTGGTTTATTGACTGACTTAAAACAGCGGGGAATGCTTGAAGATACTTTAGTCATCTGGGCTGGTGAGTTTGGGAGAACACCAACTGTGCAGGGACCAAAATTTGATGGCAGAGATCATAATCCACATGGATTTACAATTTGGTTAGCGGGTGCGGGCGTTAAAGGAGGATTCAGCTATGGAACAACAGATGAATACGGTTATTACGCAGAAGAAAATCCTGTTCATGTTCACGACTTTCACGCCACATTGCTTGCATTTCTTGGGATTGATCATGAAGATTTAACATATCATTTTGCAGGTCGTGATTTTCGTTTAACCGATGTGCATGGTCGCGTGATTAACGAGATTTTTGCCTGAAACTTTTAAGTATTAAATTACGAGCCAACTTGCTTTTTTTAGCGTTAAATATATTGGTATTCGGTGTATGTTTTGCGTGAACAATTTTAAATTCAATATTCTATTTTTATTAACTACCTTTACACTATCGCATGGTAAGTTCAAGAGTGTTGATTTTGCTCGTGAGGTACTACCGATTTTGTCCAACAAATGCTATGCCTGCCACGGACCCGACACTAAAGAGGAGAAACTGGTACGCCTAGATTTGGAAAATTTAGCAAAGAAAGACCTTGGAGGATACCATGCGATCGATCCACATGATTTAGAAGAAAGCGAGATACTTTTCCGTATTGTTGATGATGAAGATCCCATGCCCCCAGAAGATTTTGGCAAGACTTTAAATAAAAAAGAAAAAGAGGTGATCCGAAAATGGGTCTTATCTGGGGCAGAATATGCACAACATTGGTCTTTTGTTACACCATCCAAGGTAAACATAGAACCCAAGATCAATCCTATTGACCACTTCATTGGTAAGGATCTAGAAAAGAATGGCTTTGGTTTTGCAGAGGATGCAGAAAGTGCGACGCTTGCCCGACGGGCATCTCTTATTCTCAACGGTCTGCCACCAGAAGTGGAAGAATTAGAAGCTTTTCTTTCAGACAGCCGCCCTGATGCTTATGATCGTTATCTAGATCGATTGTTTGCCAAGGTAGACTATGGCGAGCACATTGCGAGGTTTTGGTTAGATGCTGTACGCTATGGAGATACTCATGGTTTGCACCTTGATAACAGAAGAGGGATTTATCCGTACCGTGATTGGGTTGTTCGTGCCCTAAATCATAATCAGCCATTTGATGAATTTATCCGTTGGCAGTTGGCTGGAGATTTGCTTCCTGAGCCAACAGAGGATCAATTGATTGCTACAGGTTATGTCCGAATGAACCCAACCACGGGAGAAGGTGGTGCTATTCCAATGGAATTTCAGGCCAAAAATAATTTCGACCGTGTCGAAACCACTGGCACAGCTTTGCTCGGACTTTCCCTAACCTGTGCACGGTGTCATACCCATAAGTATGACCCCATTACCCACCAAGAATATTTTGAATTCTTAGCTTTTTTCAATAACACTGCGGAACATTCCATGGATGGAAACAAATATGAATACGGAGATCATATTACAGTTCCCAAGGATCCTGAATCCAAGGTCAAGTGGGAGGCTTTACTCAAAGAAGAAAAAAAATTGTTAGAGATAATAAGAAAATCGGAAAGGTTCTATGATACAGAACTTGATCTAGCGAATCTTACTGCTCTCATGACTCCCGATCTTTCAAGACCCAGTTCAAAAGTAGTCGGCAGTTCGAAAAATACTCCAAAGAACCAGACCCCTAAGCATGCCATCGATAACAATATAAGGACAAAATACTTAAATTATGACGCCAATGGTAGTGGGCTAACAATTCACACTCTAGGAGGAGTAATTAATGGCCTCAGCTTAACCTCCGCTGAAGATATACCTGGTAGAGATCCCAGTGCTTACAAACTGGAGGGTTCAGAGGATGCCAAGAATTTTGTTCTTATTTCACAAGGTGATGTACCTCACTTCAAAAAAAGGAATCAAAAACATGAGATTTTCTTTGATAATAACAGAAGTTTCAAATCTTACAGAATTACATTTCCCAAGCTTGCAGATATTTA
>NZKY01000146.1 GCA_002694035.1 Opitutia bacterium | reverse complement strand
TGCTTCAGATCCTTCTTCAGAACAAAAGAGAGAGATTGCTGGTTGGGTTGCTGAAGGTATGGGATTATCTGATGTGCAGAAAAAGATTAACTCTGATTTTGGTATTGTGATGACTTACATGGATGTCCGCTTTCTGGTTGATGATTTGGATCTTACATTAGTTGATAAAGAAGAAGAAAAGCCCGCGGAAAAAGATCAAGCTGAAGGTGGAGTCAATCCCACTCAAGATAATGATTTAGAAGGAGAGAGCGGTGTTTCAGTAGAACTGGATACGGTCAATCCACCTGGAGCAATGGCTAGCGGTACTGTGAGGTTTTCAGATGGACAAAGCAAAAAATGGACCCTTGACCAGTTCGGTAGATTGGGTCTTTCAGGTGGTGATGAAGCTTACAAACCGTCCGATGAAGATGTTGTAGAATTTCAGAAGCAATTAGATGCAGCATTGCGCGGTAGAGGATTCTAGATCTTGAATTTTTTTTACTAAAAGAAGATTTATTAAACTACAACTGATCAAGAGTTAACCTTTCCAAATCTTGTAATTTTAGGAAACTTTTTAGTTGTTCTACTTTATGCGACTCTACAAGTGTATTGAGCATTTGAATATTCTCTAAACATCTTCTGAGCCGCATAAGTTTAACCTCTTTTTTCTCGAGCAAAAACTTTTGATTTTCAAAACTTTTAATTTTACCTTTTTCGATTAGGATTTTTTTCCAGTAATCATTTTGATTTATAATTTTGAGTATTGATTGACTTTTTTCAGTACTTAGAATTTCCGACACTACGGGGTGAAAGGGATTCGCAACTTCAGGAAATACTCCTTTAATTTTCTTTCTTAGTTCTTCTCTAAATTTATTTTTTTGATCTGTAGCTTTCTTTCTTTCTTTTTCAATAGCTTCTTTTTCTTTTTTTAAGTCTTCAAGCAATTTCTTTATTTCAATAGCTGGGTATTCTTCCTTAAGATTTAAATTCTCAGATAATCCTAAAAAAACTGCCTTTTCTTCAGGTGTCGCCCAAAGTAAAAATTCTGACTTGTTTACCTGCTCCAGCTTTTGTACGGATAATGTTTTGTTTTGGTCAGCAAATTCAATTTTTTGAATCAACTTACCTGTTAATCCTTCGTTTTCTTTTTTTACCTTAGTTTCAGTCTTAGTAGAACTCAGGTATTTTCTTAGAAGCGTATCAGAAGTTTTAATTGGAATATCAATAGTATTTGAATGGATGCTAACATATGAGTGAGCTTCTAACAGAGATGTTTTTCCATCACCATTATAGTCAGGCTTTGTAATTTTTTTGCCAAGTCTCGACCGTCCACTAAGAGCTTCCCAAAAATATGTGCTATATTCATGGTAATTTTCCTCTCTTATGTCAGGCGTACATCCTGCTGCTACTCGGTTTTGTAGGGTGGAAAAAAATCCAGCAGTCGGCCTTTCAATAAATTCTTTTTTCGGATCTCCTTCTCTGAAGATAACATTTGAGAAACCACCACTATAGCATTGAACCATGACAAGAATAATCGGTTTTTGTTTAGGAAGTGATTCAATTTTTTTAACGAGTTCGGATACGCGGATTTTCGCGTTGTTCCAAAGATATATTGAAGTATTAAAAAGTTTTTTAGATTCACCCTTCCCTCCATGTCCGGTGAAATATAACAGACTTTTTTCTCTTGCATCGCTGTTTTTGAGAAGTTTGAACCATCGGTCAACTGATTGAACAGATGAACTACCGTCTGGATTCAAGCTGTTTGAGCGGTATTGATTGGCAAGCCCATTCGATTTACCGAAAAGCTCGGCCATAATTTGGTTAATTTCAGGTATGACAAATTTAGGATCAAAAAACTGAATGTCACGCCCTGAATCATTTCCGTCTGCAAAATAGGTGTGAGAGATTTTTTCTTCAAATTGGAGAATTGGTTTAATTCTTTGAAGATATTTTACATTGCTTTCCAATGATATTTGATTGCCTAGAGCAGAATATCCGCCACCAAGAATAAGAATTTGTGCACTTTCATTGTGCTCAATATTACTTAAGTTATTTTTAATTCCACTTTGATTTTTATTCTCGGAAAGTTTCGTATCCTTAGGACAGGATAAAATTACAGGTAGGATAACTAATAATAATGCTGCGAGTGTTGTCTTTACGGCGGTCATAAAATGTTCATGAAGATCATTTAGATCAGGATTGGTTAACCTTTTATTAACTGAAACCTCTAGGCAAGAGTATTAAGTTTTAGATCTAATTCCCCCTCTTAATTCACCTGCGCCAACAGCACCAAAATTTGAGATGAAAGCTTGATCAATTGGTCTACTATTTGGCATTGAAAGCCAAATTCGTAAGAGATGCCTTTTTTTAAGAGGGTCCTTGAAATCTTCAAATGCAGTTCTCCGATGAAGGGTGGTCCAATTGTTCAAGAAAAGAATTTCCCCGCGTTGCATTGTAAAACAAGTCTGTAGCTCTTTTCGCTCACAAACAGAATCCAAAAAATCAAGTGCTTCTTTTTGAATTTTTGAGAGGGAAGGGCAATCTTGGGACTGATCAGCCCGATCGATCAAGACACGTAAATAGGAGCAGGCAAAAAAATCGTTTCTCCATGAAAAGATTGGTTGTTCGCAGAAAAGAAGGTTATTTGCAATGTCTATTGTATGTGTTTTGTAAGGAAAATTTTGACATAGAGTGAAATGCAGATCAGGCCTTTCTTTTTTAATAATTTGTTGAATCTTTTCGCTTTCAACAATTTGGTTTTCTCCACCACTTTTGGCTGGTTGTAGGCATAGAAATGCAATTACATCGCAACGATCCGTGTGAAAACTTAATTTTTTATTTGTATTTGGTCCCCGAACCTTTGGGTCATTTTCTGAAAGGGCAGCATTTTTTACGCTTAGAACCAAGTCGCCATTTATGTTTTGTGAAAGGGGAGTACCTATCTTTTTACAAAATTTTAGGAATGAAGAAATTGGATCTGTTAATAAGTTTTTTTCTGAAGAAAAACGGAAAAAGCCCGGTTGTTTTTCGAGTTCGTTATGGATTTCATCAACTTTTAAATTTTTATTCATAAAGTATTTTCAGATTATGAATTGTTCTGATTTTTGGAATTAAGACTTTAGACAATAGCTTTCTTGTTACTTGTCATTTATTTTGTGATCTTTCAAAGAACTTCCAAGTCCGTAAAAAGTAAAATCAAGATAGGGAATAACAAATTCATGTGTTGTGGAAGAAGGCATAGAATGTTTTCCTTTCTCAAGAGTAATAAGGGTACTTTTCGCACCTTTTTTTTGTATTGCTTGATGAAAGATTTTTGATTGATGGAAAGGCACTAGTGGGTCGTCGGTACCATGAAAATGGATAAAGCTGACATGGTCTTTAGCAACATGATGAAGAGGAGACGCGTTCCGGGTTTTATCTTTGAATTTTTGGATGGGGAATCCCATTAATTCACTTTCAGGAGAGTTTGGAGCATTGTGATCAATTACTGTTGGGTGATTATTCATTTGGAGTAAGGCACTTGGACCAAAAAAATTGATCACAGCATTTACCCGGCTGCTCTGATTCAGGTATAAACCTAATGTTCCTTCAAATTTTTTGTTTTCATTTGTTGTGCCTAGCATGGAAACTAAATGCCCACCTGCGGACGCTCCCCAAACAGCAATTTTGCTTGCGTTGAAGCCAAAAGTTTTAGCGTTTCCTCTTAACCAACGAATGGCTGCTTTGCAGTCATGAATTTGTGCTGGCCAAGTAGATTCTCCACTTAACCGGTATCCAATTGAAGCTCCTGCATATCTTCCAGTTTTGACGAGTGCAGGTAGACGATCGGTAGATAATCCATTCGATTTATTTCCACTTCTCCACCCACCCCCATGTACCCAGATGACAAGAAAAGGCGGATTTTGGGGATCAACTTTTGTGGGAATAATTAAGTCAAGAGTTTGTCTCGGATTATTTGAGTCTGCGTAGGGAAGGTCATAAATAAATTTGAAGTTTTTATTTTTAGAAAAATCCTTACCCAAATAAGAAAGGTGCTCATCAATCGAAATTAAATGGTCATTATCAATATCAACCTTATTGAAATTTTTTATAGCATAATTTGGAAGTTCATCACGACTAAGTACTCCGTTTCGATTTATATCCCAATTCCTAAATAATTCCAAAGGGTCGACTGTTTTCTTAGCAATTAGATCTTGAAAGAATAATAGAAAAAAGGATTGGAATAAAATATGGAAGAATCTCATTCTTTTTATAAACAGCATAGCAATGCTACGCATCTTGGAGGTTTTAACTAGAAGCTAAAATGTTTTGCAAGATTTTCATAAAAAGAGGAAAGTCAAATTTTTCGACTTTTTCGCTCTCAGAACTTGGCCATTTGGGTAAATTTTCAAGAACATTTGTTTTTCCAATTGCAAGGTTAGTAAGATTGAAGTTTCCAACTCGTATTCCAGTGAGATTCTTTCCTATTCCAGTAATGAAAATAACTTTTGTGGGATCAGGGCTTTCCGGATCAATCAATGATAGTGGATATTCTGTTCCACCGCTTACCGTTTTTGCGGGTAGAATCCACAAAGCCCTACTAGTCAACAAGTGATTAAGGAGTACTTCTCTACCTTTTGCAGTGCCAAGGTATGGGTTATTCATTGCGCGAGAACCTTCTTCAAAAAGATCCTCCTGATCGGAAGAAAAGTTTAAATTAAAAGTGTAAGAAAAACCACCTGACTCAATATCTCTCTTTATGTCTATTTGGGGAATAGTAAAAATTCCGGGGGAGTTAAATGAAATTGAAGAATCAAACTTAGAGGAAAATAATCGAGATTTTCCTTGAATCGTTTGGTATGCAAAAAAAGGTTTACCATCAATTTCTACTTGGATTTCTAATTGTTTTTTTTCTTCTGATATGCCGATAAATGCATCAGTTTTTTCACCCTTTTTGTTTTTCCATTCAATACGAGCGAAGAGATTATTTTCACTCCTGCCGATCTGATCGAAAGCATTACCCAATGCGTCTAAGAGAAGTTTTTTTCTATTCTCTTTAAATTCAATACCATTTGCAAAAGACTGGGCAGTTTCTCCCCATTTTTTCATATTCTCATTATTGGACTTAGTAGAAACATTAGTAAGTGTTTTTATAGCAAGATCTTCTTTTCCATCTAAATAATGGGCCATCCCTAAAAAGGTCTGCACATCAGCTTGCTTACCCAGTTTGGTAGGTAAGCCAGCAATTGTAGAAAGTGCTTTTTCAATATTTTTTGGTTTCCCAAAAAGAGATTGTTTGAGCTGGATTATTTTAATCTGATCAGAATTTCTTTCTTCTTCATTTAATTGGGCCAAAAAATAGGCGGTTGCAAATTCTGCATCCTTTCCTGAAAACTTGCTTAATAAAAGAAGTTTATCGATAGGAGTTTGCTCATTGAGAATGATTTGAACAACTTTCGAAATACCAGAATTTTTTTCTGACTCTAACAGAAGTGCTTTTGAGGCACTTTTTTTGATTTCTTCAACTTCAGCTTTTTCAGCAAGCAGATAAGCTCTAATACGAAGAGATGAATCAGCTAAGAATTTTGGCCCTTGAATACGAGCAATCATAATTAAGGAACGACAATAACTTACCGCAAAATCCTTGCTTTTTAAGTCGCCTAATGCTGCTTTAGCGACAAGTAGTTCAGTTAGAACTTTTGATTCTTTCTCAAATGAAGAGATGAAATGCATGGTCGGAAGACTTTGGGGATAGTTGAAAAGCAACTTTGATGTTGCGTTATTTAAATCCTCAATCTCTCGGGATGCCTTAGCAACCATGAGATAATCAAAAGCAAGGCGGGGAGCTTCCACAGCATCTGGATTGTCTTCAAGGAACTTTCTAGCTTCCTTTAGAAAGCCATCGCCGTTTGATTCTTTTAGATAGTCTTCGTAAAAGGGGATTCTGTTTTCTTCAGCTTTTGCAAATACCAAACTGATCAGAAAGATAATAATTAGGTTGGGAAAGTTCATCATGAATATTTTACTTGGGAATGGGAAGGATTGTGAATTACAACGAGACTAAATGGCTGAAAAGGCTTTTTCGAGTTTTTCTAAAGAATTGGTTATATCTTTCTTTTCATGAGCTGTGCTAATAAAGCAAGTTTCGTATGCAGAGGGAGGTAAATAGACTCCGTTTTTCAGGCAGATTTGAAAAATATGTTTAAATTGATCGGCATTCGAAGCAAGTGCGTCTTCAAGATTATGAACCGGCTTTTCGCTAAAAAATAGACTGAACATAGATCCAACCTGGGGCACCTGTAGAGGGATTGAATACTGATCAGCAATATTTTTAACACCGGTTGAAAACTGCTTGCCAAGTTCATCCAGAAAATCATAAGGAGTGCTTTCCTTTAATAATTTTAAAGATGCAATGCCGGCGGCCATTGCTAATGGATTTCCACTTAGAGTTCCTGCCTGATAAACTGGGCCTAGTGGGGCCAGGTAATCCATTATATCTGACTTGCCGCCAAAAGCACCAACGGGAAGCCCTCCTCCAATTATCTTTCCCATTGCCGTAAGATCTGGAGTAATTCCTGTTCTTTGCTGAACTCCGCCAAGGGAGATCCTGAAACCCGTCATCACTTCATCAAAAATAAGAATAACTTTATTTTCAGAGCAAATTTTCCGTAAACCCTCAAGATATCCATCCTTGGGTAATATGAACCCGCAATTTGCTGGATAGGGTTCAACAATAATTGCGGCAACTTGATTGTCATTTTGAGAAAGAGCACTTTTAACCACGGATAAATCGTTGTACGGCAGAACAATTGTTTCCCTAGCAAAGCTTTCTGGTATGCCGGCACTATCCGGGTTTCCAAAAGTTAAAGCACCTGATCCTGCTTTGACCAAAAGACTATCGACATGACCATGATAACAACCGGCAAACTTTATTATTTTTGATCTTCCGGTAAATCCACGTGCAAGTCGAATGCAAGACATTGTTGCTTCTGTCCCACTGTTACACATTCTTACCTTTTCAACTGAAGGAACTAGATCCACGAGTAATTCAGCCATCTCAACTTCGTCAGGCCCTGGAGTACCAAAACTGGTTCCATGGTGAAGTGCTTTTGATATTGCCTCTCTTATCTGTGGATGATCATGTCCGTGAATTGCAGGTCCCCAGGTACATACATAATCAATTAACTCAGTTTCATCTGCAGTGGTTAATTTTGCTCCAAGTGCTTTTTTAGTAAAAAAAGGAGTCCCCCCAACTGAACGAAATGCACGGACGGGTGAATTAACTCCCCCGGGAATAATTTTTTTCGCTTTTTCAAAAAGTTCCTGAGACTTATTCATATAGTATTTTAGTTTTTATATTTTTGAACAATTGGCATTCTTCTTCCCACTCCGAAAGCAAGGGGAGAAATTTTCAAACCGGGTGCAGCTTGATTCCTTTTATATTCATTTAAGTCAACGAGGCGGACTATCTTACGAACTGTTTCCTCACTGAAACCTTCATTTATAATCGAATGGATTGATTTTCCTTTCTCCACATAAGAGAGAAGAATTGAGTCAAGGGTCTCATAATCTGGTAGTGAATCACTGTCTTTTTGATCGGGTCTAAGTTCGGCAGAAGGTGGTTTTTCGATTGTATTGATTGGAATTCTAATTTTATCAGCATTTAAATGACGGGCCAATGCAAAGACTTGCATTTTGGGGACATCGGAAATTACAGCAAGCCCCCCACACATGTCTCCATAAAGAGTGCAGTAGCCCACAGCCAATTCACTTTTATTTCCAGTAGTTAATAGCAAGGCTCCAAATTTGTTTGAAATTGCCATGAGGATGAGACCTCGGCTACGTGCTTGAATATTCTCCTCAGTCACATCGAATGATAAATTTTGGAATAATGGTTGGAGGGCTGAGCTTGTTGAATTTACCACATTATTAATCTCTATCGTATGAAATTCAATATCGAGATTTTTGGCTAATTCTTTTGCGTCGTCTTGACTGTGTTGGCTCGAAATGGCGGAAGGTAAACTAATTCCTAGAACATTATCAGCTCCAAAAGCTTCGACGGCAAGGGAAGCAGTGACGGCAGAGTCAATTCCTCCGCTCAGACCGAGAAGTGCCTTTTGAAACCCACTTTTATGAGCATAATCACGCAATCCTAAAACGAGTGCTTTGCGTAAAGATTCAATTTTAGACTCGAATGAAAAGAATTGATGCGAGATATCTTCGAGGTCATGAATATCAATAGATTCAGAAAAAGAGTTTGAAACGGCATGGAGATCACCATTTTTATTGAAAGTCATGGAAAGACCATCAAAGATTAGTTCATCATTACCACCAATCGCGTTCACATAAACTACAGGGCAATCACATTTTTTAGCCGCTTTTTTTAGTATTTCATTTCGCACATTCTCTTTTCCTATGCACCATGGACTTGCTGATAGATTAATAAGTAAGTCGGTATGAGATTTTGAAATTTCTTCTATTGGATCCTGATCATAGAAATCGTTATTAAAGTTCCAGATATCTTCACATATAGTAACTGCAATATTTTTACCTTTTAATTGTGTAAAGAATTCTTTTTGTCCTGGAATGAAGTATCTTGTCTCATCAAAAACATCGTAGGTTGGAAGTAGTCTCTTATGAAAAGTTTGGGATATTTTTCCTTTTACGCACCAAGCTGCTGCATTGTAACATGAAAATTTGGGTGAATCAGTTGATTTTTCTGCGTAACCAATAAGTGCTGGAGTTGGTCCAGTTACAGATGCAAAAGAATTTAAGGATTCTGAGAGATCGAGGAGAAAGTTTTCTTTCATCAGGAGGTCCCGAGGAGGATAACCACAAAGAAAAAGCTCTGGGTAAACTATCAAATCGACGCCTCGACCAACCAGTTGCTCATATGCGTCAATTGCTAGGGCAAGATTTCCCTCAATGTCTCCCACAGTTGAATTTAGTTGGGCGATTCCAATTCTCATCTTACTATCTTGCTGAATAATGGTACCATAACTGATGTCTATTATGAAAGAATTCGATAAAAAAGCGAACAAGAAGGTCTCTTTTCCTTTTATTCTTGGTTCCGGTTCTCCTCGCCGTAGTGAATTGCTAAGAAAAATAATATCTGATTTTACGGTAGTAATTTCAGATGCGGAAGAATTAGAATTTCATTCACAAGGAGTCATTGAGCTTGTTAAGGAAAATGCGTGTTTGAAGGCAACTTCTGTGGCGAATGATTATCCTGATAGCTGGGTTTTGGGGGCAGACACTTTGGTCGCATTGGGAGGTCGAGTTTTAGGAAAGCCCAAAACTATGGATGATGCCTTTAGAATGTTAAGAATGCTGAGTGGGGAAACTCACGAGGTAAGTACAGGCTTGTGTTTGGTAAATCGATCCAAAAATTTTCAAAAGGTAAAAGTGGATACAAGCAAAGTGACATTTAAGAAATTAGATTATTCAGCTATTTCAAATTATTTTTTGGATGTAAATCCCTTGGACAAAGCGGGTGGATACGCCATACAAACACGACCTGATTTGATCATTGAAGATTTTCATGGATCGCATTCAAATGTGATTGGCTTACCCCTAGAATTATTAGTGGAATGGTTAACAGAGTTAGAGATTATCTAGCATAGCATTGATATACTTTACAGATATCAGAAGTAAATATGGCATTATTTGTTATTTGCCCTCTCCAATTCGGCTTTTACACGAAGTCCATCATTCTCGAAGTTTATTCCAAAGGCGACTTTACTCCAGTTGCCAAGTATGCTGATTATCCTTGGTAATTTCGATTTGGCAGGATGCCCGAAAACAGTCGATTCGTAAGTCTTAAACTTGTCGTTCCAAATATATGTCCCTCCTCCTGGGCAGAGTAGATCGGTTTGCCAAACTTTTTGATGGTAAGCCAAAGGATCTTTTTTATTTAGAACGATACGCCATTCATTTAGAGCATGAAGGTTATTCCAAGACTTTCTTTGTAGTCCGTTAATTGTATTTTGTCCTATCGTAAGGTCGAACATTGAAGGAATGGGTTTGGATGCCAATAGTGCTGAGCTCATTCCTTCCCACTTTGCTTTTGGAAGTGTACCATTTTTGTCTCTGCGAAGGATATTTCGCTCAATTGTTTGCTGAATTATTTTCTCACTGAGACTGACTGTGAGGAGCCTTGGGGAAGGAACATAATATAAGGCAATGGGAACTGATCCCTCCTTGACAAGGCTATCCTCGAGACTTTTGCCTGGGGCAATCTTAACATAACCCTGTCCTTTATGTGAATGATTACTCCAAACCGTCATTCCTGGAGCAGTTTGTTCGATCCATGCCCTTAGTCCTGCTAAGAATGCTGTAAGTTTGAACGGGTTACGAACTTCTACATTCATACCCAGCGGAATTCGCCCCAGGTTTTTTTCAGAAAAATTTTCCAATCCTTTTATGCCACCCTTACGAAACGCTTTTTGCATATCCTCGAAAAAAGGAGATTCGTCCAAGTAAAGGGAAAACGATTCTCCTACCCAACTGAATGCACCAACTCCTAGTGAGGGTGCCATAATGGCTGCAAAATTACTTGCTTGCTTGAAACGTGGAGAATTCATGTCGAGTGCACTTGCCCAGTGAAGCACAGTTTCGGGGTGAGGGTCACCCGATCCTGATTTTAATTTAACATCGCCAACAGTTTGTATCATTTGCCTGTAGTCGGTTCCCCCAATTAAAGGCAAAATTGATAAGTCTCCCCTTATTATGCCATTTTCAATACTTATCTGTGCAGAAATTGGGTCAAAGTATTTAGACCAATGGCTCTGGTAACGATCACGAAAAAACTCATATGCCTTTTTCTCAGCTGGAGTAATTTTTGTGATATTCAATTCATTTACAGATTTTAGAAATGAAAGGTTTCCAAATTTAGAGCTCTGTATTTGCCCATTAATCAGGGAAACTTTTCCCAGTTCAGGAAATTCTTTTGCGTTCAATGGGGATCCACTTTCATGGCGCGCTTGCAGTTCGGCAAGTGCGGCAGCAGCCCTCGTTCGTCTTGAGGCACCAATCCGCCATTCCGGACCACACCATCGTCGGATGGTCGCATCGGTTATCATGAGGAAGGCATCTTCTTTGTTGTCTGGAGTAATTTGATATCGCTGACGAAAGAAGTGGTACTCTTCAAGAGAGGCTAAATTTGTCTCCTTTTTA
>NZKY01000145.1 GCA_002694035.1 Opitutia bacterium | reverse complement strand
TTCTGACAACATATATGAACTGACTGTTCAAGTCACAGACGGTAATGATTCCGCTTTACTCAATGTTGTCGTTCAAGTTAATGATCTCTTTGAATCTTCTCCCAACCCTGTCGACCTCAACATGTCTTTAGGACTTCCAGTTTTTGATCTTTCTTATCAGCAGGTCAATCAACTGACAAATAGTTATCTAACCATCGGAGGAAAATATGCATTTGAGTTCTTCTTTGATCCAATAACTAATTTTGAATCAAAAAGGTTAGTCAGAGCCATTTTTTATGACGGTAATTGGTCGCGTGAATTCGATCCAATAACAAACAACTTTTTATTCACCGATATCGATTCAGTCGCATTCCCTAATATTCACGAAATCGAGCTTTATTTATCACAACAAAATCTTCAACCCATTGGACATATCTATGAATACCAAGAGGAAGAGAGCTATCCCGAAATTCCCTTTATTTTTGAATCAATTAAAAAAGTCGACTTATCAGACCGTGAACAACTTCTTTCCATCGTTAAAGATTACGGATATATATTTTTTCAAACTTATAGAATTAACCACAATAATTTAACTCCTGAAAATAATACTATTTCTGATAGCAATTATTATTACAAAGATTCCATAACCCATGAATCGGGATTAAATGATCATAGCATAGCTTGGGCATTATCTATTGAAGATCCCAAAGAAAATGAAATATCCGACCTTGTTATTGATATGGATGGAAATGTTTTCAAAGGTCATTTTGTTGATTTTTGGAGAGACGGTTATGGTGTCTTAATTAAAAATAATCCGGACTGGAACGAAACTGAGTATCAAAATGATTCGATTGGTATAGAAAAATTATATTCTGAAAATCATGAATATTTAATCGGTTCAACTGTTATAACCGGAATGGAGAACAAATATGAGGGGCTTCAACCTGTATTAGTCCAAACTATTTCATCAGAATTTAACGGTAATGAGATTTATAATTTCAAAGGAGAAATTTTGTCATCCGGCAACTCTCCTGTTACTGAGGTTGGATTTATCCTGTCTCCGTCTATTCGTTTCGAATTTCCGAATCGAATTATCGGTGGTTTACAGAATCCAAAAGAATTCTCTGCAACTTATAATAATTTGTCTCCTAATCAAACTTACTACTTCCGATCTTATGCAGTTAACCAAAGTGGAGAATCCTGGGGATCTATAAAAAGATTTAAGACCAACAGCTTTGATTCATGGCAAAGTGATTCAATCGATTTAGAGGCTGGTTGGAAATTATCTGATTGGTTCGGGGCTTACCTTCCCCTTCAAAATGATTGGATTTATCACCAAGATATAGGTTGGGCTTATACATCACCTGACTCCGAAAACGGTCTATGGCTATGGACTGAGGAACATAATTGGCAATGGACAAGCCCTGGTGCCTGGCCATTTTTATATCTTCCTGCAGCTGAAAATTGGCTATATTTCCTTAAGAGAGTAGACGGAGTTCCTGTTTTCTTTGATTACAGTGAAAATAAGTTCCTAATGCCAGCTCCACTTGCCCCGTAAGTTTTATTTTACTTATTAATTAACTTTCTGGGCATCCAGTACTATCCAATGTCAATATTTAAGAGGTTCTATCTTTCGAATATAGATTTTAAAAAATCTCATAAATCATGATCAAGTTTCTGATTTTTTTATCTACTCTAAGTTTTATTTCCTATTCTTTTTCTAAGGAGCCTACCACTCTAGACAGAAACGAGAAAATACACTTTCCCAAAATCAAAATTAAAGAAAATGTTTGGAATGGTGGTGCAGCAATCGACATCCAAAAAGTATTAGATTCTGTAACCAGACAAATCTGGCCTTTCGTGCAACTGGAAAAACTCGATCCAATTTGTGTTAATCGTTCGCAAACAGGGCCTATTGTTTTGTATGAGAGAGGGAAACAAGGTGAATTTCTAGTAAAATTAAATACTGAAAAGACATATTGGTGCCAATATGCTTTTCAATTTGCTCATGAATTAGGACATATTATTTGCGGGTATAAAAAAGGAGACAGATCAAATCTTTGGTTTGAGGAAACAATATGTGAAGTCGCCTCACTATTCGTACTTAGGCGAATGACAAAAGAGTGGAAAAAAAAACCACCCTACCCAAATTGGAAATCATATGGACCGGAATTTGCCAAATATGCTCAAATGAGAATGGATAAAAATCCTTGGCCAAATGAACTAAGTTTATCTCAATGGTACCAAGATAATGAGATCAAATTGGTAAATGAACCTACTGATCGAAATCGCAATGTAAAACTGGCAAATAAGTTACTCCCATATTTTGAAGAAGATCCAAAAGTTTGGAGTGCATTTATTTATTTGAACATACGCAAAACACAGAAAACGATCAAATTTTCTGAATTTTTACAAAATTGGAAAGAAGAATGTAAAACTTTCAAACAAAAAAAATTTGTTGATATGCTTTCTTTCAATTTTGGATTAAAAAATTAATTTTTATTTTTTAAAAAACATTAAATATTAAAATAAAGTAGTATTATGTGCTTATTCAAGATTTGCTACACCTGCTAATTATTAAGTTTCTCTTATTTCCAGAATAATAAAGACTTACAATTAAGATAATTACTGGAATAATCTTTTAAATTATATTATGTTTTTGTGTTATATGTTATTTAACTAACAAATTTTATCATGTATTGTACCAAAGATAGACTTTTAAGCCACACTGAAGCGGCATATGTACTTGGATATAAAACTTACAGATCTATTAATAATTTGATTGAAAAGAAAATTATCAAGACCTATCAAACTCATCCAAAAGGAAGAAAGCAGATTAGACTAAGTCAGATCATGAAATTAGCAAAGCCTATCAAAATCCCATGAAGTTAATTTATTACCCATAAACAAATCCTTTCGAATTTTTGATAATATCTAACATACCACAAATCCCAGCTGCATAATTTCAATGCTAATTTTAAATGATTTTAGGTTACGGAAAAAATGACAATTATGATGGCGAGCGTTTTATCACCTACACAGAAGCAGCTGAATTGCTTGAGGTTTATTGTCACTCGAATGTAACTGAGCTAGTTGAGAACAAGGTACTACCATCTTACAGTTTACCCCTGACCGATCGAAGAAGAGTTAAAAAATCTGATGTTTTATTAATTTTAAGTGAAAAAAAAGCACCAAGTACTTCCACCACGCTATGACAAAGATAAAGATGGTCCTCTTGATAGGTTCATAAAAATTAGTGAAGCAAGCAAATTACTTGGTTACGCTCACTATAATTCGGTCATTAAACTTATTGAGCGAGGAAAATTACAAGCTTATAAACTTCCCCAAGTTACACGAAAACGAGTTCTTTTAAGCGAAGTAGAAAATTTAATTGAATTGAAAAATGACCGCCAAAACAAATATTTCAGTATACCAAAAAAAGCTGGCAGACATTCGAATTACTGATTGCTGATAATGTGTTTAGCGTTGATCAGAAATATTAAATCTAAATAATTTTAAATTTTTTGTTGTTTTTATGTATTAAATTTTAATTCAATGCTATAAATTAATGCAAATCAATAATATTTACTGTTAAAAAGTATTAATAACATACAAAAACAATAATTAATTACAGTCCAACAAACCAGCCTTGTATTACCATGCCCAAGCAGTTCAAATTTTCACTACTTAATCTTTCAATCCTCTACATTTGTGCATTTAATATTGTTATTGTAAAATCCTTTGGTGCTGTTGAAGGCGGTGCCCTTATTTCTGGTATCGCTCTGTCTGATAATACAACTACCATTGCAAACACAGCAAAAGCAATTAAGTGGAATTCGGTTGATTTAGACCCTGGTACATTTGACTTTAATTCATCAAACCCAACACGATTGAAGCTCAAGTCCGCTGGAAATTATTTTCTTGCATTTACTGGTCCTCTTGTTGAACAAACTCGTACCTCAAGCAACCGCTCGCAAGTTGAATTCATAATAAGAAAAAACGGTACAGTGGTACCCGAGGGATCCACTCGTTGTACATATGTAAGACATGATTCAGGTCATACAGAAGCAAGTGGTCACCTTCATCTTCTTATACCCAATCTCTCCGCCAACGACTACCTTGAAGTTTTTGCCAAAAATATTGATAATCATGCCAATGAGGTTAGTTTAGGAACTTGTACTCTTTTTACCGAAAAAATATCAAATTCTAGAACTGTTTTTTCAGCAACTGCAACTCGCACGGTTGCTGGAACTAACTTGAATCCGACGACCGCTTCCGCTCTCCAATGGTATAATGATGTCGCAAACTCGGGTTTCACACACAACAATTCTAATAATACCCAAAACATCACCTTAGATTCGGCGGCTAAATATTTGGTTTATATTAATTTGCCTCTTCAATCCACCGGTCAACGGGTTGCCCCTCAGTTGACCGTAAAGCTTGCTGGTAGTGAGGTGACAGGAGGAGTGGCCTCACAAGGTTATTTACGCAATGCCA
This sequence comes from Opitutia bacterium, assembly GCA_002694035.1. Taxonomy (GTDB): domain Bacteria; phylum Verrucomicrobiota; class Verrucomicrobiia; order Opitutales; family Seribacteraceae; genus Seribacter. The sequence continues at coordinate 2,566 of NZKY01000145.1, read as the reverse complement.
ACGGAATTAATAAATCGTCACTGCATTGGGTCGGATTGATCAACAGTGCTTCTTCCAACCAAGATTTGACTGTTGAAGTTGTTAAAAGGTCTACTGTTAATACAAATACGACGGTTCCAACTGGCGAGAAGGGATCAATTTTCATAGAAAAACTCACCAATGCAAACAACCTTTTCTCCGCAACTGCTACTCAAACTACTGCTAGCTCCCCAAATGACTGGAACATTGGCGGTTATGTGAAATGGGGCACGCAGGAAACCATTGACGGCTCCAAATTCTCACACTCAACATCTTCTAATGCGCATCAAGTGACAGTTGATGCTGACGGCGATTACTTGTTATTATACAGCGATGAACTGAACTCATCTGGAACCCGAGTTAACCCACAAATGTCAGTTAATGTTAACGGTAATCCAATACCCGGTGCGCTTGTTTCTAGTCACTACATTCGGAATACATCGGGTCATAATCACTCTTCTGGTGCATTGGTCACCCTATTGAGTAATCTTAAAGCTAATGATGTCATATCCATAGGCATTGCCAGAGAAACCAGCACAACTACTTTAACGGGAAGTCGCAGACCTGCCCGTCTTGTACTTCTAAAAAAACCTAGAGTCGCCGCACCCATTTTCACTGTATCTCAAACCGCAAGCAGTTCTCCCATATCGGGAAGCGTTACTTTTAAACAGGACGGTACTAATGTTTCTGTAACTAACTTTATTTCCAGTGATATTGCAGCAACCAATGCAAACATAACTAATTTCAGTGGCTCTGGTCATACTTACACCTTTAATATTGTACCTACAACTTACCCCGCAATAATCAGTCTCAACATACCTGCCGGTGCAGCAACCACTGATTCTGGTGGTTTAACAGCGGCGGGTTCGGGACTCACCCAGTTTCGGAATAATGTAACTCTTGATAATAATCTGGTACTTTATCTTCCTTTTGATGAAGGTTCTGGCAACATTACATCTGATCGATCTTCAAGTGGTAAGAACGGAACTTTGGCGGGTGATCCGACATGGGTCACTGGGAAAAGAGGGTTTGCCCTTGAGCTGGATGGTACAGGAGACTGTGTCAATGTTCCAAATTTTACTGGTGTTACCGGGAATTCTGCATTCAGTGTAGCCTTGTGGGCAAAATCAACCACTAACAATACCTCTTCCCAACAATCCATCGTTTCTTGGGGACAAAATTCTGCTGGATTAAGGGCCACCCTCAGTTTTGATGGAGGGAAATTTCGATTGGACAATGCTGGTGGTGCATCAAGCACAAATAATTCTTTCTATGACGGCAACTGGCATCATGTCGTCGCTGTTAAGCCAGCAAATGGAAACATTGGCAGCATTATTTTTTATGTGGATGGATCTGCGGTCGCCAAGACCGGAACGGGTGGAAGCACATTCAATATCAGTTCATTACAAAACTTCCAAATTGGAGGAGACATAACCGGTGCCAACAGGATAAACTTTACTGGTACAATTGATGATTTCCGACTCTACAACACGGAAATTAATGCTAGCGTAGCCTCTACCCTATATTCAAATGGTATCGGTGAGGGCTATTACACACCAACCCTTCCAGTCATTACTGTGGATGAATACTCAAATTCTAATCCAGTTCCTGTAAGTATAACTTTTAAACGCGGAGGCTCAAATATTCCTGTCAGTGGTTTTACTTACAACGATATCTCTTTGAGCAGCGGAAGTGTTGTTAATTTCTCGGGTAGTGGTGGTGGTGGACATACCTACACATTTAAAGTCAATCCAGCCAGTTTCCCCTCTTCAATAACCCTAACGATACCTAAAGATTGTGCCGCTGGCGGCGGAGGTGTATATGGAAATGATGTAGCAAGCACGGTCTTTCGAGCCTCATACCAAGCCGATCTATCCACCAATGGTATTGATGGAATTGAAATGTGGTACGACGCTACCGATATCAACGGAGATGGAACCACTGACACTGGGTACAGCATCGGTAATGCTGTGAACACTTGGACCGACAAGTCAGGTAACGGATACAATATGATTAAAGCCGGGAATCCAACTTGGGCAAAATTTGGCGAGAATGGAGTGGTCAATTTTGACGGAGACGATGCCTTGTATTCCTCCAATTATTGGGGTGGCGGGAAGGAATTTACTATGTTTTCAGTTGCTCGCTACACGCACGCAACCAACACTCAGAGAGTAATATCAGACAGGAATCGCAATTGGCTTTTTGGGTTTGAAAACGGGCACATGCAGAAATGGCATTTTGGTGGTTGGTTAACCAATGTAGCTAACGGAAAAGATCAGCTCTTTCACATTCACAGTGCTTCAATGAACTCTTCCGACCAAGGCAACACATATTATGATGGTACCCTTGTAGGCACGGCCAACGGAACTGGAGCACATGATAGTTCATATGTACCTAGGCGGTTACAATTTGGAGGTTGGCAAACAGCTGACCAATTCTCCAAATGTGAAGTGGCCGAATTTATCGCCTTCGACCGGGTTTTAAGCAATACCGATCGTCAAGCCATAGAAGGCTACTTGGCTCACAAGTGGGGCTTGTCCGCCCGACT
>NZKY01000144.1 GCA_002694035.1 Opitutia bacterium | reverse complement strand
GCATGGAAGATGAATCCAAAAGCTCACTGACTTTTTTTGTCTGTTTGTCATCGTAAGAAAATCCGAGTGAGTCTGACATCAACTGTAGTTCCTTTTTTCTCCTGAGTTGCCTGGAAATGCTTTTATAGATACTCCCACCAATTGCTAATGCTATATATATTCCGATTGCAATGGGGTTGGATAATATTTCATACAATTCGGGCATTAATTAAGTTTTGGATGAAAGGTATTAGCAGTCAACTTAACACTTTTATAACCAAATATTCGTTATTCAAAATATTCACATCTTTTGAAGTAAATTATCCTATTCTGGGTAATTTCTTTCTTTTTATAAATTACACTTGCCAGAAGCTAAACTTTTGGAAAATGATTTTACATGAGTGAAAATTTAAATACTGAAAACAATTTGTTAGTCCCTTCAACAAGAAGAAATTTATTTAAGGGAGTGGCTACAGGTTTGGTCGCTGGATCTGTAGCGGGGCCTGCAATTCTTTCCGGTGCCAAAAAGGGTAAGAAAGCAGGCGTTAAAAAAGGCAGAATTAATCAGTCAGTGGTATCCTGGTGTTTTGCTGATCACTGGAGTGTGGAAGAGACATGTAAGCATGCAAAAGATTTGGGTTGTAAGAGTGTTGAGTTGATTGCTTCGAAGCATTGGTCGGTTCTGAAGAAATATGGTCTGACCTGTGCAATTTCTGGTATACCTGTGGAAGGCCCTCCATTTATTAAGGGTTTTAATAATCCGGAATATCATGGCTGGCTAATAAAAGCGACCAAGCAGGCAATTGATGAATCAGCAGATTTTGGTTGTCCAAATGTGATCGCATTTACCGGATTTTCAGAAAATTTTTCCAAGGAGGACGGTGCGAAAAATTGTATTGAAGGATTTAAAAAAGTGGCCGGATATGCGGAGAAAAAAGGAGTTACAATCTGTCTGGAAATGCTCAATAGTAGGGATGATACGGATGTAAATAAGGGACATCCGGGCTATCAGGGGGATCATACGGATTACTGTATGGAAATTTTGAATGCAGTTGGATCTCCCCGGGTAAAATTACTCTTCGATATTTATCATGTGCAAATTATGGATGGTGATGTGATCCGAAGAATTGGCGAATGTGGAGATATGATTGGACACATTCATACCGCGGGTAATCCAGGTCGTGGAGAGTTGGATAATAAACAGGAAATAAATTATCCGCCAATTATGAAGGCTTTGTTAAAAGTTGGATATAAGGGATTTGTTGGACAGGAATTTATACCCACCCGCGATCCGTTGAAAGGCTTGACCGAGGCGGTTGAGCTTTGTGATGTGTAAAAAATAAATCCTTTCTCATTGCCCTTTTTTCTGCCCCTGACTACTCATAAGGGAGTGGTTTAATTGGTGATGAGAAAAATAAATTTTATTGATCTTTTTTGCGGAATTGGAGGATTCCGATCGGCTCTTGCGAGTGTGAATGCCGAGTGTGTTTTTTCATCCGATACGGATTCCCATGCCCAGGAAATTTATGAAAAGAATTGGGGTGAGAAACCAGAAGGGGATATTACACAAATTGATGCAAAGGATATACCTGAGCATGATCTTTTATGTGCTGGTTTTCCCTGCCAGTCATTTAGTATATCGGGAAATCGGGGAGGATTTTCCGATGCCCGGGGAACCATGCTTTATGAAATTCTCCGCATTGTCAGCCATCATAATCCAGGCATTCTTTTACTGGAAAATGTAAAAAATTATTTAACACATGATAATGGTAGGACTCTGAAGACAACCATTCAATTGTTAGAAGATTCAGGATATCGAGTTTTTTATTCTCTTTTGAATTCGTCGCGTTATGGCATTCCTCAAAAAAGAGAACGTATATATTTTGTCTGCTTTCGAAAGGATAAGATAGTAACAGATTTTCAATTTCCAGAACCAACGGATGAGGATTTTGTACTGGAAGATATTTTGTTACCCAATAATGATTCCAGATTAAAAGAACTTTTTATCGAGAGGAGTGATTTAAAACTCAAAAAAGATTTTCCGAGTGAGCGCCAAAATCGACCACTTAGAATTGGAACAGTTGGTAAGGGTGGTCAGGGAGAACGGGTATACAGTTCGAAAGGACATGCAATTACACTTTCTGCATTTGGTGGAGGAATTGGTGCAAAGACTGGGATGTATATGATTGATAATAAAATCCGCCGGTTACATCCGGTTGAATGTGCCCGTATCATGGGATTTGCAGATGATTTTCAACTACATGACCGTCCAAATGTAAGCTATAAACAATTTGGAAATTCAGTAGCGGTTCCAGTGGTGAGTAAGATTGTATTATCTATTTTTGATGTCATCAAAGATCGTTCCCTCGAGGCTGCCTGATATTCATTGATGGTGGTGAAAAAAACATCGATTGACTGGAATGGTTCGGCTGTTGAATCAGGTGTTGATTGGTTGGTTGCTCAATCAAAAAGGAGTGAATTTATTGATTTGTCCCATCTCTGGATCATTACACAAACAAGTGGTGCATCAAGTAGATTAACCGAGGCACTTGCTCAATATGCGAATGAAAAAGGAAGTGCATGTCTTCTCCCGAAATGGAGCACGCCAGGCTTTTTGATCAAGCCGGAAGTTAATTTTATAGATGGTTTAAAAGTTGCCAGTTCAGTTGAGACACTTGCCCAATGGTTACTTGTTTTAAAGGAAAATGATTTGTCAGAATATCCTGATCTTTTTCCCCGTTTGCCTAAGGAGTTGGATGTCTCATGGGGGCTTTCAATGGGGAGTGCACTTATTCAACTTAGGGAAATTCTTGCGGAAGCAAATCATGACTGTAAATCTGTGGAGGAAAGCAGGTTGACAGAAAAATGGGGCGAGCAGGACAGATGGGCAGATTTAGCCCGTTTGGAAGATCAGTATAGGAGAAGTTTGGAAAGGAATGGCTTACTGGATCCAATGGATGCGGGAAGAAGATGGGTTCGTAAGTCCATTCTGCCAAAGGAGGTTAAAAAAATTGTTTTATTCGGAGTTTCAGGATTTCCAGATCTTGCCAGGGGAGCCCTTGAAAATTTATCCACTCAGGGAGCAGATGTTGAATCTGTAATTTTTTGTACAGATTCGGACGATCTTAATGCTTTTGATGATTTTGGAAGACCTATGCGAACGGTGTGGGAAAAAAGACCAATTCCATTGGATGATGAACAATTAAAATTGTTATATGGGCCGGCAGAACAGGTCAGTTATGCATCAAGGTTTCTCAATTTAATTGATGATCAAAGAAATGAGATTGTGAATATCGGTGTTCTTGATCCGGAGGTGAAAGAAAATTTGATTGTTCAAAGTGAACGGGAAAAGTCTTCTTTTTCTTATAACGATCCGGAGGGTAAGGCGGGTATGCAGTCACCCCTTTATGGATGGATGGTTTCTATTCACGAATTATTCTCCAGTGGTGCAATGAATGCGGCCACTCAATTGATGAATTTTCCATTGACTTTGCAATGGTTGGAAAATGGCGGGTTGGATCCGGAGATTCGAAAATGGCAGGAAGAGTTGGACAAGTTACATACAAAGAATTTGTGCCAGAGTTTGGAAGATGGAATCTTTTTTTCAGATAGATCAAAATTCTCGGTTCAAGTGCCTTTGAAAAGATTACATGCTATGCTTGCCGATTTAAAAACGGGTTACTTTGAAGCCGGTATTGAAAATTTATTCAGGCAGGCATTGAGTAAGCGTACATTTGATCGAGGCTGTGAAATGGATCAGTCCTTTTTGCAACTTTTACCCAAGCTTTCAGAATGGCTTAAAGAATTATCAAGAGTTCAAGGGGTTAGTAATCAGGAAAGATTTTCAATTCTTTTGGGAATGATTGAGAAAAGTTCGTGGTCAAAAGAGGAAAATGAAAGCGATGTTACCATGCATGGCTGGCTGGAATTACCATGGGCAGACGCACCAAATTTATTAGTTCTTGGATGTAATGATTCGTTTTTGCCTGCATCGCTTACAATGAATTCGTTTATTCCGCAATCATTACGTCGTGATCTTGGGCTTTGGACGGATGAGGACAGAGCCGGTAGGGATGCATATTTATTAAATTGGATACTTGCTTCGAGAAATGATGAACATTCAAGTGTGGAATTTGTTCTCGGGAAATTCAGCCAGGATGGATCGCCTTTGAAACCATCCTCTTTGTTTTTTATTTGTGATGAAAAGGATGAAACAAAATTACCAGACCGGGCAGAGAAACTTTTTGCGGATGTGCTTCCGCAGGAAAAAAACCCTGCCTGGGCATTTCCCTGGAAACTAAAACCCGGAAAGCATGAAAAAATAAGACATATTTCAGTTACTTCATTCCGTAGTTTTCTCTCCTGTCCATTTCGATTTTATCTGAACAAGAAATTCAAGATGAATGAGTATGATGCAGAAAAGGAAGAGGCTGATGTTATGGATTTTGGTACACTTACTCATTCTGCACTTGAAGTTTTAATAGAATATTCGGCAACGAATCCGGATGAGGGTGAAATTTATAAATTATTATGCGATCGTTTGGCCAAAAAAATAGATTATAGATATGGGTCCAAGCCAAGTCTGGCCATCTTACAACAGAAAGCATCCATGGAGCGGCGCTTAAAAAGAGTGGCGCAAATTCATTCGAATGAGCTTTCAGATGGTTGGGAAATTAAAGAGGTGGAAAAGAAATTCTACATGGATACAAGAGGATCAACAGATCCAGCTGAATGGAAGGTTCTGAATTCCTGGGAAGATCCACTTGAAAACGAAAAAAGTATTCGAATTGTTGGTGTGGTTGATCGGATTGATATACATCGTGAACGGGGAGTGTACCGTTTACTAGATTATAAAACATCCAAGAAAGGACCGAAGGAGTTACATCTTAAAAATAGTAAAGTAAGGAGTGAGGAATATCCGAATTATTTCTTTTTTGAACAGAATGAAAAGACTACGCGATGGATTGATCTGCAGCTTCCCCTTTATAAAATCTGGGCGGAAAAGGTATTACTTAATAAAGATATTCTGGAACTGGAAGTGGGAATTTATAATGTCCCCGCATTGGAGGAACAATTTGGTCCCAAAATGTGGACTGAATTAAAGGATGGTTTATTACGGGAAGCCATTGTTTGTGTGGGTGGGGTGTTAGAAGATTTACTAGCGCCTGCCAATCATCGACCGGTTTCAAAAGTTGAATATGATGATTTTGAAAATATTTTCTTTCATGCACCGGAGGATGCAATTGATCAGTTTTCGATATGACGCGAAATAAACAGATTAAGTTGAGGACGCTGATTAAAGCATCAGCAGGAAGCGGAAAAACATTTCGTCTGACCGACCGTTTCATATATCTGCTTTTAAAAGGCGCCAGTCCGGAAAGTATAATTGCCCTGACATTTTCCAAGAAAGCAGCGGGTGAGTTTTTTGATGCAATTCTTTGTAAACTGGCAGAGGCCGCAAAGAATCATGAAAAAAGAAAGAGATTGGAAAAAGAATTTGAGTTTTCAATATCTAGTTCTGATTTACGCATTAAAATGTCCGAATTACTTGGAGCTATGAACCGGTTGACGCTCGGAACTTTGGATTCGTTCTTTTTTTCCATTCTTTCTTCCGCTCCTCTGGAGCATGGATTGGCAATCGGTTTTAATCTTCTGGATGAAGCAACAGAGCGTGAAAAATGGCTTAAAACATTGAGACAGACCTTTGATGAAAGTGTTAAGGAACGCTCCGGATTGATTGATGATTTTACCCTTGCAACGGCCGAAGCAGAGGATCGAGTCTTTTTTTCTTGGATGTTGGATTTGGGAATATCTTTTAGAAATCATTTTGCATTGTGTCCGGATGTAAAAAACTGGGGCTCTGTGGATCAGTTATGGCCTGAAACTTCTCTATGGAAGCAATTGGTTGAAAATTACGACCATGTGAAGGATTGTCAGAATTGTCTGGAATGGTTGGAGAATGGAAAGGTAATTTTTGAACCTCAATTAACTGAATCTGTTAAAGGAAAACTGTCTGATGCATTAAGAGATTTTTTAAACTATAAACCGGGATCTGATCTGTCTAAAAAAAGTACGGTTTTTAAAAGGCTTTTAAAAGAGTCCATGAAAAATAGCCGTTTTATGACGGTTACTTACAGAAAGGATTTTCAGACAAGTGGAGAATGGGTTTTAGCATTAAAGAGAGTTTCGGCATATATTATTGGTGAAGAATTAAAGATTTATGGTACGCGTACTCAGGGGGTGTATCGGCTTTTGGAAACAGTGGTTAATTCATACAATCATAAAGTCATGGAGAAGGGAGGGATTACATTTTCGGACTTGCCCATTTTACTATCCAATTCGGGTGATGAACTTGAAAGATTGAACAGAAATTATCGTTTGGACCGAAAATATGAACATTGGATGCTTGATGAGTTTCAGGACACATCTCCTAGTCAATGGCAAGTGATCGAACCCTTACTTGAGGAAGTACTTTATGACTCCGAGGATAGCCGGATGTTTTTCTGTGTGGGGGATCAAAAACAGGCAATTTATGGATGGAGGGGAGGGGATTCCCGATTATTTGGTCATTTGGAGGAAAAATTCAGCGGGCGTCTGGAAATTGAAGGTATGAATGAATCCTGGCGATCAGGACCGGATGTGTTGGGAGTTGTGAATCAGGTGTTTGGTTCGAAGGGAGATCCAGAAATTATGGTGCCCAATTGGAATAGAATTTGGGAAGATCATATAGCATCTCCAAACACGAAAGATAAAACTGGAAATGTTGCTTGGTGGACATCAAAGGATGAGATAGAACATCTCCAGGCAATGGTTAATTTAATTAAGGAAATCGATCCTGTGGGTCGTGGGTGGTCATGTGCAATTTTGACACAGAAAAGGAAAACCGCACGTGAAATTGTTGATTATATTAGGAGGGAATTACCTGGAGTACCGGTAGAGGAAGAAGTTGGTTCATTTCCGGCCAAAGACAACGGTTTTTCTCAATATTTACTATCTCTTCTTCGTGCAGCAATTCATCCTTCAGATAAGTGGGCGATTGGGCATTTAAAAATGTGTCCTTTTTTAGATCTTGATGAATCTGAATTTGATTCAATTTTGGAAAGAGTCAGAGGTGGTGTTTATGAACATGGTTTTGCAAGTTTTGTGATTGAATGGGGTGAAATTGCAATCAATGGAGTGGAGGAGGATGCAAAAGATTTTGTGCAAAAAAGAATGCAGGAATTATTATCTATGGCTCAGACTTTTGATAAGAAAGGTGAAAGAGATATTGATTTGTTTATCGATTATGCTCGAAGAAATCAGGCTGGGAAAGGTGCTATGGAATCTAGTATTCGAGCAATGACTATTCATGGTTCAAAGGGATTGACTTTTGACATGGTTATCATGCCCGAAATAGATGGAGGAAGCTTCCGAAATACTGGTTACGGAGGTGGGCAGAATGGGAATGGGGTTGATTTGTATCAATGTCCGGCAAAATCAGGAATTGGCTTCGAGTGGGTATTAGCAAAGCCAAAGAAAATCATTCAGGAATCAGATCCATTTCTTTCTGAGTTACTTGAAACTGATGAAGAAACTGCGGCTTTTGAAAATCTTTGTAAATTCTATGTTGGTATGACAAGACCGGCTCGTGCCCTGTATTTATTTTCCAAACCTCCAAGTCCAAATTCAAAAAGTAAGAACTTTATTTATCTCTTAAATGATACACTTTCCGCAAGTAATGAAATTGGTCAGGAAATCATTGATCAGCACAATCGATTGGTTGGAAAGAGAGGGAGTGATTTTGAATTGGCATATTGTACAGGAACTCCTGACTGGTGGATTGAAAAAAAGAAAGTTAATAAAAAAGTAGGAGATCAGGAAGGTTTTAAGGCTTTAAATTCCACCCCAAGAAAGTTTAGAAATTTGTCCAAAAAGCGACCATCGGAAAAGGAGCTTAATGAAATAACTGTTAATGAGTTATTAGAAGAGAAATACAATTTGGGTAAAGATCTGGGTACTGAGGTTCATTCACTTTTCGAAAAATTGGAATGGTGGGATGCAGATGGGGCGAATGAATGGCTGAAAATAAATAAATGTGAGATTTCGGATAAAGCAGTGGATTTATTTTTGAATACTTTGAGGAATCAAGAGATTTTAAAATTGTTTATCAAACCTGATCATCGGACTGAGGTTTGGAATGAGTACAATTTCGTTTTTCAGAAAGGTGATGAGTTAATCCGGGGTATTTTTGACCGGGTTGTTCTGAATCTTTCTGATGATGAATCAATTGAGTCTGCTGAGATTGTGGATTTTAAAACTGACCGTTCCGAATCAGGTGTCAGTGTTGAAGAAATGGCAGATAGGCACAGAGCACAACTTGAGTTTTATCGTATGGCTTTATCTCAAATAACCGGTTTGAAATATCAAAAAATTAAGATGACACTTATTTTTACTTCCAGACAGGATTTGTTTTCATGGGTATAAGTACGAAATTTAAAATCTTATGCTAGCAGTTAGATCAGCCAAAAATACTCTGGGTTGTTTAGTCGGATGTGCGATTGGAGACTTGGGTGCAATTTATCTTTTTCAAACTTATTATGCTCCTCTTTCGATTCCGTCCGAACTTTGGACGACTGTTTGGATAGTGGCGATGAGTTCGGGGATTATAACCAGTGTGATTTTGGAGACTGTTATATTGTGGAGGCAATTAGGGCCGAAGGAAGCCTTTAAAACGGCGATTGGAATGAGCATGATTTCCATGCTTTTGATGGAACTAGCCATGAATGTGGTTGATTATGGAATGATGGGTGAACCAGCAATTACACTGGGTGTTTTACCTTATACCCTAGGAGCCGGTTTTCTGGCTGCCTGGCCCTACAATTATTGGCGGCTCAAAAAGCATGGGAAATGTTGTCATTGAATACAATAAGCGAGAATTTTTATCTTTTTCTTTCCTTGCACTGTATACCAATTTATTTCTAATCTTTTAATACTATGAAACTTCTACACCGAGAAGATGTCTTGGAAGCAGGGCACGACCTTCCCACTACAGGTTTATGTGCCAATATTGGCGAGTCCGAAATGGAGGAATTGAAGTTCGGGGGTGAATGGATTTTGGCAGAGAATGAAACCCTCGTAGCGGATGGCCATGAGCAGAGGTTTCTCTATATGGTTGTCTTGGGGGAAGTGGGAATTTTTAAAGCGAATGATCAGGGGAAAAATCAACACATTGCCACTCTCGGAAAAGGAGCAGCATTTGGCGAGATGGCCTTTCTTAGTGGTGGTGTTGCTTCAGCCAGCGTACAAGCCGTTGGGGAGTGTATCCTCTGGAGACTAGACCATGAAAGGTTGATTGAATTTATTGGTGAACATGGGGCTGCAGGCGGCCAACTTTGTTTAAATGTAGCAAGTATTTTATCCGGCCGTTTGGTAGAGGGAAATCGTAAGGTTGTGGATATGGGCAAGGAATTGCAGACATCCCTAACTCAATTGCAACAAGTCGCATCCGCGGGTAGTCAGAAAGATCAGGCATTGAGACAAATGCAGGGTAAAGTGGCCAATATGCAAAATGCATTTAAGGGCAGCTCGGTTCAGAAAAAAGGGAGTAATTTATTTGCCATTGCAGCCAGTGCCATTGCTTTTCTCAGCACAGCTGGTTTGGTGGCCACGTTTGTTGCTTCTGAAGACCCTGAAGCTCAAGATACGACTGCTCTTTCTCAAGAAGTTGAAAAATTAAAAGAGAATGAAGAATTTTTTCTTGGCTTAAGAAAAAAACTGGAGCTTGAGAATAAGGATTTGGTTGAGCAGAAGGATTCACTGACTTTGGCTAAAGAAGAACTTTCAGAGAAAGTATCTGCCCTCATGGAAAGTGAGCAAAGATTACGGGATGATGTAAGGTCCCTTGAGAGAAAGTTGTCAGATGCCAAAGATGAAATTGTTAGAGCCGGTGCGAGGGCTCAACAGGAGGAGAAAAAGGCTGGAAATGAGAAAGAGGTAGTGGATCGTTCAGAAAATCAGCGCATCGTTGATTGGGCACGAAAAAACACAACTCTTGTATTTCCACTTGTTGTGAAAGTTTTGAAGCCTGTTACCTTGCAGGATCGTGGACAACAGGTGAAAATTCCTGTTCCTGTTGGCGGAATTTTAAAGGCGTCCCGTTTTCATCCCACAGCACCTGACTACCTAGTTGTTTCTCAACCGAACAGTGATAAATTTCTCGCTACTATGCTGATCGAACATTCCACTTTTGCTGAGGTTATCAAGCCCAGGTATGAGAGTCAGTTAAGCAGGATGGGTAGTGGAGGGAACCCCCTGCATGTTGCCCCTCAGAACAAAAAGCCAGTTGTTGCAAGTCAGCCGGCTACTGCGGGCAAAACTGAAGAATCTATTCAACCGGACAGGGCTATAGGTTCTGCACCCGTTTTGACGGGACGTGCAAAAAATCCTCAAAAACCTGCTGATCTTTTGGATAAATTACCTGCCAAGTCGACAAGTAAGAAATATGATACGAGTGATCACGGTCCGAATTGTGTTTGTCGGGATTGCCGAACAAAGAAAATGGGTAAGGGAGGAAGCCTTTTTCCCGACCTTTAATTTTTACTGAATAAATAAAGTACTCAGGCCCGCACCAATTAAGGCGGATATAATGGCAAGTATCAAATATGAGTGTTTACTTTTCCATCTGGTAAGTTTTTCCCAGCCGGAATACCAGTAAACCGAGACTTCCTCCTCGTGTCTAAAATGTTGTAAGTCCTCAAGAAAGGCGGAAGCGGAAGGGTATCTTTCAAATTTATTTCTTTTCAATGCCTTCATGCAGATTGCTTGAAGGTCTTTCGGGAGTTCTCTTTGGGGAGCAATTTCTCGTGGTAAGGGGAGTGGTTCATCTAGAATTTTCTTTTTGATTTCATAGGGATCCTTACCTTCAAATAAAAACTGTAGAGTCATCATTTCATGAAGAAGAATACCGAGTGAGAAAACATCAGTTCGACCATCAATATCGGCTTCTCCTTTAGCCACTTCTGGTGGCATATACATCGGAGTGCCATAGTGTTTACCTACTGGTGTCAGAGTAGTGTCTGTTTTTTGGCTATCTAAATCTTCAGATTCAACAATTGATTCAGAACCAATTATTTTTGCCAGACCCCAGTCGAGCACATAAACTTCACCAAATTGACCAATGATGATATTAGCCGGTTTTAGGTCCCGGTGAATAACCCCCATCTCATGTGCATAAGCAATTGTTTGACTTACTTGTATGAGAATATCAATCAGGCGTGGAAGGGGAAATTTATCCACGACATCGGGTACTTCCTGTCTCAGGTCAAAAAGGATTTCCCTGAGGTCACGACCTTCCACTTTTTTCATAGTGAAAAAAAGTTGTCCTTCCCGATCTCTTCCAAGTTCGTAAAGAGGAACAGTTCCAGGGTGTTGGATATTTGCAGTTACACGTGCCTCGCGAAGAAATCTCTTCGTTTCGATTTCTGAATCCCTAAGGTCAGAATGTAGGGTTTTATAAGCGACATCACGACGGAGATTGAGATCCAATGTGGTAAAAAGTTTTGCAGTGCCACCTTCGGAAAGCGGTTTTAATTCATCGTATTTTAAGGATCCACTCTTCCATGCACGGGGAAGGAGCGAATCAGTGTCATCCGATTGTAAATTAACCGATATTTTTTTTTCCTTCTTGATCACCTTTTTGTCTGAGCTTTTTTATTGGCTTGTTCCAAAAGCGCTCTTTTCTTTTTTGTGTTAAGCGGGACATCCTGCCCGAGGTGTTCCCGATTTTTTTTTCGTGCAATTTGAATTTGTTTATTTCGTTCTACCAGACTTTTTCTTCTAACTGGATCGAGAGAATCAGCACAGTGCGGACAACAAATCCCAGGCTCATATTTTTCTGAATTTAAATCCTCAGTTTTAAGAGGCCATCTGCAACCAAAACAGATTTGGGCTTCACCATCCTCAAGACCGTGTACCACAGAAACTCTATGGTCGAAAACGAAGCATTCTCCCTCCCAAAGACTTTTTTCCGGATTTATATTTTCCAGGTAATTTAAAATTCCTCCTTTTAAATGATAAACTTCTTCAAAACCATTTTTGATCAGATGTGAGGATGCTTTCTCGCATCTAATTCCACCCGTACAGAACATGGCAACTTTCTTTTGCTTGTGGTTCTCCAAGTTTTGTTTAACGAAATCATCCCATTGGCAAAAGGTTTCCGTTTTTGGATCAATTGCACCTTTGAATGTTCCAAGTTCGACTTCGTAATTATTCCTTGTATCCACAACTACCACATCCGGATCTTGAATGATTTTATTCCAGTCTTTTGGTTGTACATAAGTACCGACCTGATCATTTGGATTTATTGATGGATCTCCAAGTGTTACGATTTCTTTTCTTACAACAACACGGATTCGATAAAATGTTTTTCTAATTGTTCTACAGGTACGGAATGTCATCTTGGCAAACCGTTCATCTTTACGAATAAAATCAATGACTTGCTTGATTCCTTCGCTGTTACTTGAGATGGTTGCATTTATACCTTCTTCAGCAAGGATGATTGTCCCTAACACATTATATTTTTTGCAATGTGTCCTTAGTTTTCTTTGCCATACATTACAGTCAGACAAATCTGCAAATTGGTAAAAGGTTGCTACTGTTTGCTCCATAGCACTTTTATCTTAATCAAAAGAATGAGTTTAATCGAAATAAAAATCAATCAGCTACTTGAATCATCGCTTTTAAAACACCTGATTCAGGTTGGATTAGGGATTCAAATTGATCCGCTACCTGATCCATCCGGATACGGTGAGTAATCCATGGCTTGGTATTAATTGTACCATCTTCAATCAGGTTGATTATTTTGGGAAAATCCTTTGGCAATGCATTTCGAGAGGCGAGTAAATTAATTTCGCGACGATGAAGGGCAGGGTGCACGAAAGAGATTTCATCCGTAGTAATCCCTACATATACGAGGGAACCACCAAATGCCACATATTCCAAGGCATTGGACATGGACTTTGAGTTGCCGGTCGCATCGGTAACCACATCAAATAGATTTCCCTTGGTGATTTCATTCATTTGTTGAAGAACAGAATCATCATTTTTGAATAGGACTGTATTTTGAATCCCATAATTTTCGCGACAAAATTGGAGTCTTTCCTCAGACATATCCATGACTGTAATCGTGGCACCTGTTAAAAGATTAAATTCAAGGGTTGATAAGCCAATGGGACCTGCCCCGATAATTAATGCATGTTGCCCATTCTGCAGGTTTCCTCGGTCGGAGGCGTGACATCCAATCGCCAAGGTTTCCACCAACGCTAGCTGTTCAAAAGACAAATTTTGGGAGGGATGCAATTTGTCGGCCCGAATTATTGAACGTTCGCAAAGTCCACCGTTCATCATAACACCAAAAACCTTAAGATTTTCACAACAATTTCCACGACCTTTTTTACATGGATGACATTGCCCACAATTAAGATAGGGCTCAACAGAGCACCGGTCCCCTGGTTTTACATTTGTGACACCTGCCCCTACTTCCAGGACTTCAATACCTAATTCATGCCCGGGAATTCGGGGATAGTCAAAAAAGGGGAATTTACCAAGGTAACAGCTTACATCTGTACCACAAATACCCATCTGAACCGTCCGAATAAGGGCTTCTCCGTGGGAAGGTTTGGAAGGTTCCTCGATTTCACAATGTTGAAAAACTTTGGGTTTAATTAATTGAACTGCCTTCATGCAGGAAAATCTAACAGAAATGACCTAGTGCTCAGGAAATATTGACTGAATTGAGCCAGAAATGAGCCATTAAGGAAGAACCGTGGAAGGATGGATGAACGCCGTCTCCCGCCCAGTGATTAGGCGGAGCATATTTCACTGCTTCATCAAACATTGATTGAAAAGGAACAAAAATACAATTGTTGAAGGTTGCTACCTTTAGAGCTGATGCTCGATACTTATCAAATTCAGGGAACCATTTATCATTTACCGCACCGCATTTGAGCACAAAGGGTTCGCACACTACGAGCTTACTATTGGGCAATGCTTTTCTAGTACGGTCAATCAATTTTAAATAATCGTTTTCGTAGGTTTCTACAGTCCCGTCATATCTTCCATTGAGACCATGCCATATATCATTAACTCCGATTAAAATACTGACCAAATCCGGTTTCAAATCGATGCAGTCTTTATCCCAACGGGCAGAAAGTTGGTGAACTTTATTTCCTGAAATTCCACGGTTGTGAACATTAAGGCTAAGTTCAGGATTTGCTATTAAAAGATTGGAAGCTGCCATCCAGGCGTATCCACGACCAAGAGATTTTTGTAAATTGGGGACTTGGTTTTTTTTATCTCTTCCGGCGTCAGTAATGGAATCACCCTGAAAGAGAATAGTTTGCCTTTTAGAAATGGTCCCCTTGGTTTTGCTTTTTTTTGGTTTTTCAGCGTGCAAGTCCTTAGAGATTGAAGCGGCTACTGAGGCGATAGCGGTGGCACTTAATAATCTTCTTCTTGGTAATTTTGAAAGAGGAATATCCATCGATTCATTGGAAGATATTTGAAATTCAAAATCAATATCCAAATATGAAATAAAAAGAATTTTCTTTGATTCTTGATGAAATTTATAAGAGTAATATTTTAAGTTTTATGAGTGTGTTGGAAAAACTTCAGGATAAAGGACTTAAATTACCCCCTGCACCCAAAGCAGCAGGACTTTATAAAACTGTTTGGCTAGATGGCCGCAGTCTAATGTTTTCAGGACACTTACCCATTTTGGAGGACGGGACGATTCTTACCGGTAAAGTTGGCTCGGAAATTTCGATTGAGGATGGAAGTTTTGCTGCTCAACAGGTTGGTTTGAACATACTTGCCAGTTTACAGATGCAACTAGGGGATCTTTCAAAAATTGATCGCGTTGTAAAGTTATTAGGCATGATCAATGCGGAGCCTACCTTTGAAATGCACCCCCAGGTTCTGAATGGTTGTAGTCAACTATTTTATGATTTGTGGGGGGAAGATAGAGGAGTCGGTGTTCGCAGTGCATTCGGAGTTTCAGGCCTTCCATTTGGTGCAAGTGTAGAAATTGAGGGATCTTTTCTTTTGAAGGAATGAAGATAATTCGTTTGTTTTTTTGGCCCTTTGGAGTGTTTGTGGTCATAATACTTTTGTTCTATCTCGCCCATCCGATTGTTCTGCCTGGATATGCATGGCTTTTTCAAAAGCAAAATGCCACAAAGGGGGCGGACGCAATTATCTGCCTTTCTGGAGGACGAACCACTCGGGTTCCAGAATCGCTCAGGTTGTGGAATCAAAATTATGCCAAACAATTATTTGTCACAGATGAAAAACCTTTAAACAGGGAATTTAGCAAAATTGAATTAAATAATCTTCAATTTGCACAGGAGGTAGCAAAGAAAATGAAATTGGATGCGGATTGGAAAATAGTCCCATCTTTAAGTGGTGGGTCGACTTCAACATTTGATGAGGCAGAAGACTGTCTCGCATATGGAACAAAAATGAAATGGAAAAGAATTATCATAGTTACTGATGAATTTCATACGAGGCGTGCTCATCATGCATTTGAAAAAATTTTTGGTGATTCAAAAATTCAGGTTGAAGTCGCTGGAGCGAGCAATGAGATTTTTTCGATTGAAGACTGGTGGAAATCCGATCGTGGAATAATGGCTTATTTTGGAGAAACTGTAAAATTTCCCGTATATTTTTTTGCCGGTCGAGAGCCTAGAATTGTACGAAACGATTAGGCTAGGATTTCCTTGATCGGTTTTGGCTTTCCACCAAGGAATGTGGGGCGACCGGGTAGTCTTCTTATAGTGGTTCCGGATATTCCCAAAGCATGAGCGATAGTTGCATGTAAATCTTTTGGTTCAAATTCCGGAAAGGGGTCCCGTCCATACTCATCGGTTTCCCCAACTGCAATTCCCCCTTTGATTCCACCACCAGCAAACATTGCAGAAAAGCCATTCGGATGATGGTCACGACCTCCATTGCTTTTTACTTTGGGCGTTCTTCCAAACTCCGTGGTTACTACCACCATGGTCGTACTTAAGAGCCCTTTATTACGGAGATCAGTCATTAGGGCGGAAACTGTTCCATCCAACTCATTTGACAGGCGATTAAGCGAACCGGTTCCCCCGTGCATGGAGTCCCAATTTTGATTGGAGGTTACTTCAACATAGCGGACCCCTCGCTCTACCAATCTGCGTGCCAAGAGTGTGCCCTGTCCGAAGGGATGATTTCCATAGGAATTACGCAAATTTTGAGGCTCTCTTTGAATGTCAAAAGGTTCAGCCATATCACCTGACATGAACTTGATTGTTTGTTTGTAAAAGTCGTTGTAAGCTTTTACATCATCATGTGGAAAATAATGAGTGAAAGCGGCAGAAAATTTTTCTGCAAGGCGAACCCGTCGGTTTAGTTTATCCCGGTCGATATCTGGAAGTAAATCTTTTATACCTCTGGACGCATTTCCAATAGGCAACGGACTATAGTCGGGTGGGAGAAAGCCAGGCCCTGGATTCCCACTTGCAATTACAACACTTGAGGGAAGTACAGGGTCAGATTTGCCAAGGAACATTTGAGCCCACGAACCAAGTTGGGGGTGAGTCATCCCACT
>NZKY01000143.1 GCA_002694035.1 Opitutia bacterium | reverse complement strand
ATTTGAATTTACTACTATTGGCATTTGCTATCTTCCTTGATTGTTTAGTTATTTGTTTTCACTTCCTTGTGATGAAAGGGTAGGGATTAAAAAAAGTTTTCATTATGTCATTAATTTTAATGCTGTTTCTGTCTGTAATTTATTTGCTTGAGTGAACATGGATGAACTTGCCTCCATAATCACTTTTTCTTTGATCGTAGTTGTTGACTCCCTGGCAATATCTGCATCCATTATTCGTGATTTAGCCAATTCAAGATCCGAAGACTCAGAACGAAGGTTTTCAATTTCCAACTGAATTCTCTTTTGTTGGGCTCCATTGTCAGCCCTGGCAGAAAGCAATCGTTTAGCGGTTTCGTCGATCATTGATTGAGAATAACTTGTAAGTTTTTCGTCAATAACAGTTGTGGTGGGTGTTAGAATAAAAAGCATATTGACCACACTCACATTAATGGAAGTATCAACTGTGCCTGATATGTCTTCAGTCTCTAAATTCAGGCTGTATTTTAAGTAGTTCTCAATTGAACCATCTTCATTGGTGTGGGTAGCTGGAACAGATTTTATTTTTGAAGACAATGACTGTTGTTGGAAAACAAATAAGTCGACTCCATTCAATTTTGTTTCCGCTGCGTTATCCATTTTACCCTGAAGTTCCAAAAATTCCTTAGAGTAATTCAATATATCAGAATCGTTTTTTGTGATGTCAGAAGCGAGAACCCGAAGCTGTCCGACTCGATCCACAATTTCGCTCATCTTATCCATTGCTTCATCTTGAAGCTGAAGATAAGATAGAGCGTTTTGCAGATTCTCTATTACCGATTGATTGAGATTATTTGTAGACTCTAATTTCATACCTACGGCAAGACCTCCTGAATCATCGGCACCAGATAGTATTTTTGTCCCTGATGACAGCTTATTCATTGCACTACCCAAGCGCGTCTGTGCATGGACAAGACTCAAATTTGCCTTGGTGGCAGCTTGATTTGAATTTACAACAAAGCTCATTCTACAAAATTATTAGACTTTCTATGGATTGAATTATCATAAACTGGAACTTAACACATGACTGCGGTAATGGTTTGTCGTTAGAGGGATTAAAACGTCCTTAAGGTTTGATGAGTTGGACATGACCTGCGTTGCTAATCCTTTCTTGATTGAACTTCTCGCTAGGGCAGTGGCCTCTCTTGCAAAGCCTGCATCTGAAATTCGGCCACCCGCTGCTTCATAAGAAACATTTATTCCTTCCATATGTTCGATTTCATATTCATAGCGCTTTTGCGAGGCGGCCACCTGTGCCATTGAATTATTTAAGTTATCAAGTTCCCCTTGTAGGTTTTCTAGGACCCTCTTAGCCTTGGTTGATTCATTGATATTGGAACAATCGATGTTTCCAAAAGAGATTGCTGGGTAAATATCTGAACTTCCAGGCACTTCTAAATCATTGTAAGGGAGATCAGGTTCAAAGCTTGCATTGACTCGATAGATTGCGGTATTACCCGAGTTTACGCCAATCATTGTTATGATTGTACTTTCGCCTGATGGCACATTTGTTCTCAGGCTTTTGTTTGCTGTTAGGGTACCATATAGGTTTGCACCAAAAGCTCCGTTATTACCGTTGAATGACGGCGTAACCTTTACATCGCAGGTATTAAATTCAACTTCAAATTTATCGTAGTTAAGAGCATCTGCAGAACCTTGAGTTTGCCAAGGTCCTGTGGTGAAGATACCGTTCTTTTCAAAAGCAGTATATAGTTTATCGTTTAAATCTTGTAATCGAGCACTGTCTGTCGGGTCAAAAAAGTTTCCGTTATTAAGATAAGTATTTGCATCAAAATACTCATTCAATTCTGCCGGCAATTCGCCCTGAAACATCCATATTTGATCCGGAGCCGTTCCAGGACTCAGTTCGATTGTCATTTTGCCCTTCGTTGTTCCCACATCAATTGATATTTTTTGCGGAGTGGCACCAGTTGAAGCTTCATCAAGCAGACCATCTGTAAAATCTGCGGATTTGCCACCGAATAACAATTGTCCATTTACTCTTTTGCTCAGAATACCATCTAACTCTACTGAAAGTTCCTGAAATTCTTTATTTAATAAGTCTTTATCACTTGAATGCGAATTTGCAGATTCTGTAAAAGTTGGATCCAGAGCTTTGTGGGCAAGTATACTCATTCTATCGTAGATACCTTTCACCTGTTTCAAACTTTTCTGTTGAGAATCAAGAAAAGTGATAAAGTTTTGTAATGTAATTCTCCTCGAATTAACATGAAGTCGGTCACTTCTTAAGCCGATTTTTTGCCCCAGGGCACCTACATCTTCCTTGTTGATTAACTTATCCCCTGACGAAATTCGCTTTGTGACTTGATTTCCTAGAACAAGAGAAGAGTTGTAATCATTTCTTGCATTTAAAAAACTATAATTGGTAAGTTCCATGGCGTTATTAAAAGTTATTAGTGAAAGCAAATTTCATTCAAAGCGTGGAGCTTAATACATGGCTTCGAAAATGTTCTGTAGTTAGAGGGGTTAAAAGATCTGTAATTCTTGATGCACTCGACATGACTTGTGTAGCTAAATTCATTTTTAAAGAGCTTTCAGCTAGGCGAGTTTCTTCCTTTGCTGTATCAGCATCTGAAATCCTACTGTTTGATTGCTCGTTAAAAATATAATGGTTTTCCAAATACTCATGAGCCATATTCAATCGTGACTGCTCTGCACCATTCTGCGAAAGCATTTTGGTAGGAAAATTCATCGAACTCTCTATACTGAATGGTGATACATTGGGGACTAATTGAGTTTTCGTGAGAATATCTCCAGAAAAAACAGTTCGTGAAACAGAAAATGTATCACCTGCATTTCTTTCAGATATGATTAACTCACCTGAACCACCTGCTACTGCATTGTATGCTCCATTATTAGAGGTTGCACGGTTATTGATTTGCTGGATGAACATATTCCTTATGTCATCATGTGTCATATTTGGGTTAGTTACATTAACCGTGTAAGCTTGGGAACTATAGTTAAAGAAGTTATATCTACTTGCTGTTTCATCCGGGTGGGATTCATGTATTCTTAAAGTGTAAGTATCTCCTGTAGCGATATTCCCGACACCTGGTGTATTGTCATCAGATCTAATCTCAACTGATACTTCTTTTTTAGAACCAACGACATTTGGACTGGTGGTCGAGAGAGCAATTGGCGTTGTGGGTTTGTTGACTGACTGCAAGATCAGGTTCTGGTTATTTGCTGTAATGCCTGTGACTCTTTCTTTAGAATGAATCAAAACACTACCCAAAGAATATTGAAGATTGCCGCTAACCATTCTTCTATTTGCAATGGCTCTTACATCATCGTTAATGGAAGTATTGTTATTTATTCTGTTTGCAATCTGAGTTGCCAAACGACTTTCTCCACAGCCAGCCCACCTTGTTCGATCATTAATTTCATCACTAGCAGAAGCAGTGTAGGAAATGGTTTGTCCATTTATTCTCAGTGAAACCCGATCTCCCGCCCGTAAGCTCGCTGCCCCTAAGTCTATTGTCAATCTATCCTCTTGAGCATCATTTAAGGTGCCTGCTGTGATTGTTGTGGGAGCAGAAATTCTGCCAGTCGAGCCAGTTGAGCCATAACTATGAACCAGGTTGGGGTCGCCCTTCATTTTTGCAGTCATTTTCAATGAGTCTGTGCCAACTTTTTCGACATCAAGAAATCTCATCACATTTGCATCGCTACTGAACTGATCAAATAATTTATCCCTCACATATTCAGGATCTTCATTGTCAGATGCTGCTAGGTGATAGTAATCAGTATCGCTTTCAGTTTCAAGTAATGCACTCAATTCCCTTACGCTAAATCGAAACTCATCCCCTTGGCCTATATTTCCTCCAATAGTGGTTAATTCTTCTTGTTTCTGGGACTCAGTTGATGGAAAGTAAGCAACATCAATTCCTCCAAAGCCTCTTTTGGCGGCGTCACCAGCCTCCGTAATATAACGAAGGTCTTCAAAATCAATCATATGTCTTGTAATAGACGCAGAGTTCTCGTTTTGAGTTGAGATATTTAAAGCTTCTGTACTTGCTGAGAATAATCCTGCTCCGGTTTCAATCTCTGAAAAAAGACTTATTTTATTGAATGACTGTTGTTTTAAAGAGCTTAATTGATCTGAGAATTCAATAAATTTCTTGTCATAACTCGCTTTATCTAGGTTTGCAGCAGTGGGAGCCGATGCCAAGATTCTGAGTTGTGATATTCGATCCATAATTTTCATCGCACTATTGATCGTACCTTCCTGTGCTTTTAAATAAGATAAGGTATTTTGAATTCCATTCATTTTCCCATTCAAGACATTTTTATTGGAACTTAACTTTATCGGTACTGAAAGTACTCCCGCATCTAATCCAGGTTTATTCAAGCGGTTACCGGTTGATAATCGGTTGATTGCTAAAGTTTTATTCTTACGAGAAGAATTCAACCTATCATTCGCTTGAATGTAACTGAGATTCGTAAGTTCCATCTGATTGCTTCTTCGAATTTACAGTTTCAGGATTAGAGAGTGGCACTCATCACTTCACTTCTGAAGTGTTCGGTGGTTAAAGGGATTAAAACATCTTTTAGTCTGGACACATTTGACATTATTTCTGATGCCAATTTCATCTTAAGAGATTCTTTAGCGAAGTTGGTTGCTTCCTTTGCCATGTCTGAATCAGTAATTCGACCAAGGGCGTCTTCATCCCCTACGATTTGCCTTTCAAGTTCATCTACCTCGTAATCGATTCGACGATATTCTGCACCAAGAATTCCAAGTCTGTTCTCCAGAAGGCATTTCATTTCGCCAAAACGATTCATGCCAGTTTCTGGGTTTACACCATGCCCCCTCATTACATCAACTAACTCCTGAGCATCAGCTGCACTTAAAAGAAAGTCGATCTCAAGTGTATCAAAGCCTTTAGAGTTTAGCTCTATAATATTCCCATGAGCATCTGTAGGAATTTTTCTGATAAATTCCGAAGGAGTAAAAACAACACCTTGTTCATCAGAACCGTCAACTCTTTTTGGTTCACCCGTTGCAGATACTGAGTCACCCTCTTCGTAAATTATTCCAATACTTGTTGTTTCTACCTGAATTGTCATTTCTGTACGGTCGAAATTTTCAGGCAAATCTTTCGTGATGATATTATTGTATAAACCTGTTGCAGGGTCATAGGTATTGTAATTTGAGTTCCCAGCACCATCATCATTGGAATCTCCTGGGATTACTTTGTATGTAGTTTTTTCACCTGGAGCAAAAGTGATTTCAAAAAGATCGCTGTTTCCGCTTCTAGCACTTCCGCTTGTTCTCCACCCATTTCCTGGGAAAGAAAAATTCACATCTTCGGTTACGATCGTATTCCCATTATTGGTAAAGGTGCGTGGGCCATTATCGTTATACTGAACAGTATGATCCCCACCTGTGAATGCGCCTCCAGCACTGAATACGCAGTGATTGCCCATCCAAACTCTGTAGATATCTCCTGCTGTGCCAGAGTTAACACGAAACGATACTGTACCAGAGGGTGATCCAGTGAAAACGGTTTGTGCCCGCACTGCGTGACCTGCTCCTCCCTTTGCTCCTCCGGTTGATAGGTCAAGCTCTTTAAGCTCAACGTTTGTCGGGCCACCGCACATCAAGGTGTTACTGAAGAGTAACTTGCCGTTGTAACGACTGACCATCAAATTCTCTAACTGTTCTTTGTAGTCATTAAATTCCAAGTTGTAGTCTTTCCGCTCTTCTTCAGTTGTATTTGGATTTGCCGCCTTTATAGCCAAGGTTTCAATCTTATCATACATTTCATAAACACGATGAAGGCTTGTTTCCTGAGCGTATAAAAAGCTTCGAGCGTTCTTTAAATTAACAATGGATGCACGGTCATTAAGCAGTTCAATTCTTCGATTAGATGCCTGAGAAAGGGCCCCAACATCAGTTCCCGAACGGTCAAGTTTCTTGCCTGAAGCAAATCTTTCTGCGGATAATTTTTGTGAAGAAAGAGATGAAAGGTAGTTTTTCCTTGAATTAAGATAGCTATGATTAGTGAGTTCCATGATTTTGACCTCCTTGTCGTCGTGAAAATATTATAAAGATGTAATTTCAAAAGTGACTTCCATCCTCGCCTTGCCAGTACGGTCTAACTGGCAAGACGGGAAGAAAGTAATTGAAGTCAGTAGATTCCATATTTGCTGTAATTGGTTTAACTTCATGGTAATTTCTTCTACAGTGACTTCTTGATTTATTTATTAATTATCCTAAGAGTTGCAGGGCAACATTGGTTAACTGATTAGCCTGAGCTGTCATTGCGGCACTTGCTTGAACAAGTACATTATGTCGGGCGAATCGAGTTGATTCTAATGCGATATCGGCGTCCATGATTCGACCATGTGCAGCTTCAAGATTAGTCATGTTTGTCTGAAGCAAGTCGATTGAGTTCATGATCCGGTTTTGCTCGGCTCCATTCTCAGCTCGCATGTCTGCAAGTTTCTCAATTGCAGCTGTAAATTGGCCGACACTAACATTTAATATGTTATTGATAAAGCCACCTGTTGTTCCATTCGAAACATTTGCGCCATCGATATTAGCTAAGTCATATCCAGAACCACTTCCATTTGCGGATAGGGATCCAATCGATAGAACAAACTGAAGGTTAACCACGTTCAGCGAGATGCTTCCGGATGTCGCCTGACCGTCAGGATGAGTTATTAACTCACGTGCAAAGTTCGAGTAAGTTACCGTTGTGCCAGATGCGTCCAGGTAAGTGGCTTCACCTTTACCAAGTTCACCAGTAACTGCAGCCGATGAAGTGCGGCTAAACAAACTGATTCCGTTGAATGTTTCTTTGTGAACCTGATTTAATTGCATCTGCAATTCCATGAATTCTTTGGTGTAATTTTCAATATCACCTGAATTCTTGGTAATGTCAGCAGCCATGGTTCTTAATTCAGCCATGCGATCTAATACTTTACCCACTGTTTGCAGACTTGCATCTTGCACTTGTAAGTATGAAAGCGCATTTTGTGAATTTTGAATCACAGCTTCCGTACGGTTTAACTTTGAATTAAGCTTATAAGCTACTGCTAGTCCTCCTGCATCGTCAGCAGGGGAGTTGATACGATTGCCCGAAGACAAGCGTGCCAGACTCTTTCGCAATGAATCGTTGGCCCGACTCAGATTGAATGACGCTTGGGTAGCCGAAGCGTTACTATTTACTACTATTGGCATAATTAATCCTCCTTGATTAATGTTTGCGGCGTCCTTGCCGCATTTGTCGCATTAAGGATGGGTGCGACACCCATGTATTAAAATGTATCTTCTATAAAATTTGTGATTTGGTTATTTGATTAGTTAAAGATTCATGCATTACTGAATGCCTTTGATGAAAGAGATCCAGTGATTCCGATTAAAATTCTTTCAAAAAAAGTTCTTTTCCTGGGCACATTTTTAAAAGCATGTATTGCCTTGTAGTTTGTGCTTAAACAATTTTCATATTCCGAAACTAATTGAACTGCTTTGTCTTTTTCCTTCGTAACAAGAAGCATTTCCTCAAGCACACTTTTAACGCAGTCATCCAGAAGGCGTTTAGATGGCAAATTTGATCCAACAGACGAGTGGAGAAGTGATTGAAAAGATAAACTTTTAAGTAACGTACATATAGTAAATTCAAATGCTAATGCCTTACCATTTTTAATTAAGTGCACTCTAATAGGCGGATCAAAACCGTGACCAAAAAGTGGAAAATTCGAATAAGTTTTTTCCGTTAAATGCGATATCGAATCCAAGTATAATTTCCATCCATCATTGTCACTTGGTGGAGAGGAATGTGCGTATGGAAGGAGATGTGAGAGGTTTTGATTAATTTCGCAAAGTGTCCTGTTCTGTTCTTCTTTAAAATCAATACCCAAACGTAAATTCTTTATCATTACCGACTGTCTGGAGACACTTGAGAACACTTTCTCCGATGAAATCGGTCGTAAAACATCCTTCTTGTGTGGCAAACATGCACCAATACCAATGTCTGGATATCCTCTAGTATTATCTTTATTTTCAAGATAATTTTTATTATGTAAATTAATATATGATAATATTTTACGCATAATTGTTAATATGTATTAAAAAAATATTTAATATTTATGTTATTACAGACCGCTTCAATCATACCATGTTGCACACATGGAATAAATTTAGTCTTGTTGTGAAATGCTTACTTTCACAGCAGAGTTTCTAGGATCGAACCGAATCTAATTTGAATATAATATAGTAATGAAAAAGGTTTAAGTCATTAAGTGATATTAAGAATTTAGTGAGTTAATATTGATAGTTATTTAAAAAATGTTTTATCCTAAGATTTTCAGGGTGATATTGGTAAGTTGATTGGCTTGAGCGACCATGGCGGCAGATAACTGAACCAGCACATTTTGCCTTGCGAACCTGGATGATTCGATGGCTATACCTGCATCCATTATTCGTCCATGTGCGGCCTCAAGGTTAGTTTGGTTTTGAATAAGGAGTTCGTTGGCCATAGCTATTCTTGACTGCTCGGCACCATTTTCAGCACGGGTGTCCGCAACTTGCTGGATAATATCGGTAAAGCTCCCCATGGAAATAAACATTATACTCTT
>NZKY01000142.1 GCA_002694035.1 Opitutia bacterium | reverse complement strand
GCCTTGTCCCCTCCCCAAAATGAATTACCTATAATTCCATCATCCAGCGGGTTTGAAAAGTCGATTCCAGAAACTGTGGATGAATAACTAATCGTGAACTTATCGCTAGGATCAAAAATACTGGTATCTGCATCATCAATTATTTTAAATCTTAAGGATCCATCAGATAAAACTTCGTAATCAATTTTTGGTATGGCCTGAGTGGTGTTAGACGCATAGGCCTTGATATTAAAATTATATTTTTTTCCAAGTTCAAAACCTGCACCAATACCTTCAATATCTTTTAGTGGATCATTATGAATTGAATCGGTTAATCTACTTCTGTCCCTTGCTTCTTTGCTCCATATTAAACGACTTCGTCCATTTCCACGATTATCAGTCTCAATTGTTATAGGATCAAAACCAGCGACATAAAATGTTCGAGAATATAGATCTGGCTTATTGTCCGGCCTTAACGCTATATCCTGAAAGTTTTCATCCTCGATGAAAGCAGCCATATTATATAATCCGGGCTCGAGATTGACTAAAGAATATGTCCCGTTTTCATCAGTTAAGGCATATGCATCCCAATTATTAACCTTACCCCAATTGAAGCCCGGCATCGCTTCATAAACCAATACTTCACCACCCATCCCGCTTCGGTTGCTATCTGCAAGTCCGTAAAAAAAGTTACTCGATAGGTCATCATCTACAACAATATCAAGGTATGATTTTTGGGATTCCGGATCATATTGAACGACCCCATTTAATCGGATATCCGCCAGACTTAATTCATCATTATAATGAGAAAGTTTAACCCCGTTTAGTTCATCAAAGATTTTTACATCAGGTTCTGCAAGGAAAGTATTTCGCCATAATCCAGTTGTGATTTTGTAACCTTCGGCTGTTTGAAAATTATTATCGTAATGAGTTCCATTTCCATCTAATACGATGGATGTAAGCCGGTTGGTGGAGATTAACCTAACCTTTCCTTGTTCAAAATCAGGATAACCATCCTGATTAAAGTCAGGAATAAAGTTACCATTATAATCTAGCGTAACATTATAATCTCCAACGGCATAAGAACCACCGTCTAATACCCTTACATCGGAAATCCGATCACCATAAGGATCGCGCACCTGAACTCCACTAGTAAATGTATAATTAAAATCGTAGCATTCGTATTCCGTGATAGGTCCCGCTGGATCCCAATATAAAATATCGGCATATATAAGGCATCGAATTGCCTCTTCGGGACCAAAGGCTGGTCTGTATTGATCATCCTTGGACCAGGTCTTAGTAAAATATCCCTGACCAGCACCAAATGGCCTTCCAATTTTATCTATTTCCAAACTTTTTAACTCAGGGTCGTCATAAAAAATGCGGGTTAAAATTCCTTCCTGATCAAAAACCGGTACTGGTTGCGTACCAGCACCTCTTCCAATGATAGCAATCTCCGGAGCTAGATATTTTCCGTTAACATCATTGACAATCTTGATTTCCCTAACACGACCACCATCCAATGTAGCAGTACACTTCGTCTCAATAGGAGCCCAATCTTCATATGTTCCAGACCGTCCAGCACGGTAAAAATCATTTATCAGAACAAAATTTGCTTTCTTACCCGAGCAAATCGGAGATACAAACTGATTAATTAGGTGATTTCCGTTACAATTAGGATGGTTTTGATTCCTGACATGAGCTTGTGCCCAGTTTTGAAATGCCTGGTCCCAATTATCATCCGTCCTAAATACACCCACTTCTTCGCCAGGGCAATTTTCGGGTGGGTACGGATAAGATTTGGAATCAACATGTCCGCACATTACGAAATCTCCAGTTATAGTTTCTCGCATATTTGTGCATCTCCATTGCCAGGAAATTGATGTATCTCTTCCATCATTTTGATTAGCGTATCTGGGAGATGTTCCACAAATGACAACATGAGGATCGATGTATCCATTTCCTCCTTTGGTAACAATTACTTTGGTAATTTTCCCATCCTCAACTTTAGCGACTGCGTGAGCTCGGTCCGCCTCTCTAATTGAATTTTCAGGTCTGCCTTTATCCAGTATCATAACCCATGGAGCAGCATATCGAAATTCACTGAACGGAGGTGTAGGATTAGTACCGCTTGAAGTGTGAGGCATGATGCCATCAAACAAAGAAAAGGTTCCCCTTGTATTGTTTAAAGTAGGTTCCATTAGACTGCCACCTAATGTCACAAGTAAACTTGCATTTTTATCAGTAGAAGCGGGAGTTATACTAGCACTTACTGTATTATTTACATCAAAATTATAATATCCACTCCCACCATCTAGGACGAAAATATCGGAAATACTGCCCATAGCATTTACTTCACCAAAAATAAGAGCGCCACTCCCCCCTCCTCCGGTGACCACAATTCTGGCGAGCCCGGAAGTATTGTAAATGGCACCTGTAGGTTCGTCAAAAAAAGTTGGCTCATAACCCTCACCTCCATCCACAATACGCAAGTCCAGGATGGATCCATTTTCATCGGTTGCATTCACCTCAAACTGTGCTTCCCGATATACTTGATTAAGATCCAAAAATGGATGTTCGGTAACCGGACCAAAAAAACCGCCAAAAAAGTTGGCATCACTTGGTCGGGGCTTTCCATCAACCACATATATATTGATTGGTGTAATATACCCATGTCCCTGCGACTCGACAACCACCTCAGTCATCTCAGTTCCAAACCCTAAACTGTCAACCCCAACATGACCTTCAAAGTTTTCATCTCCCCAATCAGCAAAAACAGTAGGAGGGGTAATCCACCCAGATCCCCAATTTTTTGAATCACTATGCAAATTTATTCCATTATAAACATGAAACGCATCATTTTTTCGGTCCTGCGGGTCGGTATTTCTTCGAAATCCGCTCCCGGTGATAAATGTATTATTTGGTGCATAGATAGGGTTAACTTCCGTGCCCAACGGATCAAGCAAGCTTGAATTGCCATCATCCCCAATTAAGTAAATTTCTGTGGTATTTGGATTGGAATCATAATAACCTTCTCCCGGCCTTTTTAAAACAATTGAATTTATTTGTCCCTGATTAATCTTAGCCTCAAATTCTGGAGGTCTATAACCTTCCCCAAAGATTCTTACTGCATCCGAATCAAAGCCAACAGCCAGATTAGAGTCATTAATAGTACCGTTATATTCGACTACAAAATACAATGTATTGTTCTCATCTAAATCATTCCATTGACCTGCAGAACCTAATGGCCATCCATCGACCGACATGGCTAAAGCGTCCTGAGCACTTAAAAAATCATCGGGTTCTGTTTGGACGCCAAAAAGAGTTCCCCAATTATCTTCATAATTATTTGTATTATTTCCATCGGTTTGATTACCATCCCAAAACTGGATTCCATTGCCTACATTTTCTCCATCCCATGTCCAATTTCCTTCATTGGCAAAATCATTTCCACCCAGCCAAACATAAGCTCCACCTCCACCATCTGGGGCCATTGTACTGCCGGAATTAAGACCTGCTGCCATTAATCCATTAAAAATCAAATCATTTTCTACAGTTCCATTCACTTCTGCCAATTTTCCACCTCGTAAGACAGCAATTTCAGCAGCTTGTCGCCAAGTTTTTCTTAACTTAATAATTTCATAAGTGGTACTATTAGTGTCGTCTGTAAAAGAATGGATGTAGCGGCTATTATTCAAATCATATCCAGCACCACCATAAACAACTTCTCCGGAATGATTTTCATCGATAAAAAATAAGGAGTATCCGGTGGCATTTCTCTCATCTGGCCAACCGGGAGAACCCTCTAGGGTGAGGTTAGGTGGCGAGCTGTAACCAAAAAGACCTACTGGAATAACCGCTCTAGAATTATTTGGGTCAACCATTACATACTCCGCACTTGTTCGGAGAATTTCACGAGTATCAGGTAAAAGGATTTTAACTGTTTTATCAAAGTCTTTAGTTAGTAAGATTTGATCCACGGAGGTTGCATTTAATTCAACTTCACCTGCTGGTGCGGTAAAACCAGCCTGCCCAAAATATGAAGTTACATTAAAGTCAACTTCTGGAACTTCCTTGTACCCAGCCCCAACATTAGTAACGGTGACTGTACCAATCGCATCCACTTGTGGAGAAAGGATGGCTCGTTGTACACCCTGTTCCTTTCCAACATTGTAAAGATATTGAATTTCCCCGTCGGTTAATACTCGTTGAAAAATCTGTAATTCATCCAACTGTCCATTAAAATAATTTGTGGCATTAACCTCTTTGGTTTGATGCTTACCAATTGCCAAAAAGTTTAATTTATCAACATCGATGAAAAAAGCTCTCGCATTTGATGAATCGGGTGGAACTACAACCGGTACACTTTTACCATTGATAAAATAAGAGATTCCATTTTCTCCGATCACAACGGCAACATGTGACCAATTTGATGGTCCGATCGTGGTTGAGCCACCGCTTGAAATTTTACAATACTCTGTTTCATCATTGTAAACTTCGGTCCGAATTTTCCCATTATCTCTTAATAAAATTCGGAAAAATGATTGATTATCATCGGTACAACTTCCCGACAATACTGTCATGTCGTTAGCTAATGAATTTGGCTTAATCCAAAATGCAATAGTTCCCTTTTCAAGGACAGAAAATGATTTAATATGAGTGGTTAAATCGAGATAACGAGATGAATTATTCCCATCAAAAGAAACCGCTTCAGCAAGATCTGTAGAAAAAGAATTGTTTACACTTCCGGCATCAGTTGTGGAATTCATCTCAAAACCTGTTCCAAGGGCAACTGCGTTATATTTATTTCCAGACAAATCAAGAAATATATTACCTGCTAAATGGCCGATTTCTGCATCTGTTAATGCACGATTATAAACCATCATTTCATCTAACAGTATTCCATTATTACCTACTGGAAAATTAAGGGCATTTCCCGCTCCTGGAGTAATAGTCTCATTTATTTTATTTTCACCATTTACAAACAATTCAACCTTATCCTGCGTGCCATCATATCTGCATACAATGTTGTTCCAGTGCCCGGCCATATTTAATGTTGGGGATGCACCAAGAAATCCACCTGATAAAGGATGTCTTAAACTCAAAGAATTTCCAGATATTGAAAGGTTTATATCGCCAAGGTGAATTTCGAGTGAATGGACAGCGCTAAAACTTTGTGTCCAAAAAGAAAAAGTAAATGTTCCATTTGTACCAGAATCTGTGATATTCGCATTTGTGACTGCAATGGAATCAGTCGGATCAAAATTGATCGATCTATTTTTTGTGCCCCAGTAAGTTCTGGAAACATTAGCACCCCCACCCCCGGCATTGACATTAATATCATTATTTGAAGTAGAGTTATCCTCAATGGTGAACGCTCCTGTAGTAAGGGTTGTTTCATTGACTTCGTCCATTTTCCAGTAGGCAACCAATCCATCTTCAATAGGTAAGTTTAATCCGGAGGTTGGAACAATTGCTCCGTTATCAAAAAGGCTTTCTCCTTCATTAAACGACCAATAGGCAAATGGTTCTACGGGATAAAGTGCAACGGCAAGTGTGGAATTTGGATCATATTCAATTCCCTGATCAACCAAATTGGGTTTCTCTAAAATATTACTTTTTTTCCAAGAAGGATCCTTTTCGTTGTCTTTCGCACGAATGGAGGATGAATAATTTGCTTCCATACCTGCACCAAAAATAACCAAGTCGGGAACGCCTGGATAACCACTGCCACCTCCGTTATTATTATTTGGATCATGATTAATCGTACCTACTCCATCAATGTAAGCAACTGCAGTCGCGTTAATTTCGTTATAATCCTCCCAATAACTACTTCGTAAAATAGTAGTGGGTGGTGGGTTGTCCCTATTCATACCCCGACCACCGAAATGAAAAGGTCGTCCGGTTATAGTATCTACTTTTATCGGGCGAACAACAACCTTTTCCACCACAGTGTCAGTCAACAAAGTTTTTGCGGATGGTCTGGTTATAAATGTACCTATTGGATCGTAGGCTACATTGTTATATTGATTCTGCCTGTATAAATCCAATGTTGTAATCTCTGATGAATAAACAGAGTCAAAACTAGATGTTTCAATAACCTCGACGGAAGGTGGTTTTGTATATCCACCACCGGGTTCCTGAACGGTTGGAGTGTAAAGCAAATTAACCCTGATTTTTGCCGGTTCGTGATCTGGCTTTTGAAAAAAGCTCATAGGATAATTACGGGTAGATGGTTCGAATAAAAATCTGTGAACTTCTCCCCTGTACATTACTATTTGTTTATTTGCTTCCGAATCGACGATGAACTTTAAACTGTTTCCATGAGTTGAATTAATTCGGGATTCTTCAAGACTTCCTGAGACCCGGACTGAGTGTTCAATTACTTCAGCCTTCGACACCACGACTTTGGCTCCCTGGATGGCTCCATTTTTTGATTTTACCCTACCCTGTAGTAGAGATTGATCTTTCTCTATTGGATTACCCACTTCAATGGTTATATTTCTGGAAGAGACTCCTCCTTTCAAATCGGAAACTACAATTTTAACGATCTGATATCCCGGGCTTGTGAACTTTTTAGAAAAAGAAGTATTATTCAAAAATGAAGGATCATCCACGCCAACTTCATTTATGTACCAAGCATATGCATAGTTTGTTAGATTGCCCTCGGGATCGACGGTAAATCTCACTTCCTCATTCACTTCAGGATTTGTGTTACTCACATTCAAATCAAATTTCGGAGCTTTAGCCTCACCAGATTTTACGGTTCCAATATTAACCACCACTTCAATATATTCCATCGGAGCAATACCCCCTTTACGAATAGGTGTAATATGGGAATCTGCTTCGTAATCGGAAAATGACCGACCAAGAAGAAGAAATGCATCTTCAAAATCATCACCAGGGCTCATACTTCCGTTTATAAACCCCTGAGTATTTGGTGTCATATCAAGCAAAGTATTTTCGATCCAAGTGGATTGAGCCCGGTTCGTTCCATTAATGATACTTAATCCATACTCACTTGCATTCCTTCGATAAGATACCCAGTAGGAAGATAAAGAAGTACGTGCATCCAACCCTCTTGGTGAATATTGAGACGCGGCTACTTCAAGACCTCGCAGTCCACGATGTGCAGTTGGTGAAAGATCACGAAGATCAGAAATTTCATAATTCAAGGAAGAACCTGCTTTTATTTTAATCCATGAAGGATCAATGTTTAATAATGCATTCCCCGCATTATCCAAAATGGTAAGAAGAGGTTCTTCAGAAAAACCCTTACCCGCTGAAGTTAGAACGAGCTGATAACCAAAATATCCAAGTTTTTGAACATATCCCAACGCACCATCCCCAGGCCCACCAATAGACACATTCAAGTCTTGGGCACTAATTAATGAATCAAAATTCGATGGTTTGCTTGAGAGTGGAATTTCTAATTCAAAGGTTCTGGCAATTAAAGGATATGGAGCAGAACTATAATCATGCCTGTATACCCGGAAGGTGTTGGGGTTTGGTAAATTTGGTTCATCTAATTCGCTACTCGCGACTATGGAACTATCATTCAGGTCAGCAACATCAACAGAATGGTTGGATTCAGTACCCCCTTTTAAGCCAAAACTACCTGACTCATTTAGATAAACCTTACTTGAAATTGTAAAGTCTCCCTCAGATCCACCTGTACCCATTACAGAATATGGGTTTCCATAATCAATCAAGACGCTTTCGTCACTGTTGGGTCTTATTCCCTCTCCTTCATTTCTGTTTGCATGCCAAAGACCAAAATTATGGCCAAGTTCATGAATAATTGTACCAGCTGATGGACCTTTTACATGAGAACCTGGGGCACCTACAAAACCAACTCCAGCAGATCCAGGCGAGTATGTGGTTATTGATACCCAGGAAACAACAGTTCTTCCCCTTTCAACATTAAAATTATCGGTGTAATCAATGCCATCTAAGTAAACTTTTGGTTGACTATGATAAAATCCGCCCGGGTTCAAAATTTGAATCTCAGTCAAATTACCCTCTCCATCTAATTTTGCAATTGCCTGTGCTTCTTCAAAGTCAGGATCAATAATTCCGCCCGGGCCGCCAATTTGGTTACCTCCAACAAGTCGGACTGCTGGCGGTTTGGTGAATTTAGGAAGAGGTGCTGTATTATTCGCCTCATGTAAATCAACACTTAAAATACCTTCAAAAGCAGGTCCATTATAGTCAAATTTAGGAGACACATTTGCCGCTTCAACAACCGCAGTTGCTCCAAAATAAACAAGCTCAGGAGCTGGGTCCCAAGTTATTTCAGCTTGGCTAAAAAATTGACCAGTCGAATCAAAAATATTCGGAGTCCCAGAACCGCCTGCGACCCTTTCGTACTTTGGTATATCCAGTGTTAAAGTCGGGGTAATTACATAATCCAATATGAAAGACCCATCTGAATTTCGAAGGTAAAATTCCTTAACTCCTTCCATGGCATTAATTATAGAAGCACGAGTAAAAGGTTCAAAAGCATTGTTACTGTAATTAGGATTGAGCGGATTCCCAAATTGATCTGTGGGGTTACTTGAAGACCCTAGATAATCATTACCTTCATCCCGAAAACGACTTGGCATAACAAGCACTTTTCTACGACCATCAACCTTAAGGGGTGCTGAAACTTCTGTTTGGTTAGGAAATTCCAAAACATAGGGTAGCCTGTAAGATTCATTCAAATCCACCCAATAGCCATTGGAGTCATTAAAGTCCAAGGCTGCCCAGTCCTGCCATTCATTTGAAACAACATCGTCAAAGGTTCCGCTTTTCCAATTGCTGAAAGGTTGATTAGATAAAGTAGGCATTGCACTAACGCCATCTTGCCAAAACCAATTACCCTCAGTCGCAGATATATTAGGTATAAAATCTGTCTGGTTTGTATCAGGTAAATATCGAGTTCCATTTGCATCCTCTGAATCGCTCAATCCAATCCAGGTATATTTAACCGTGTCGTTACTTTCATTTAAGGGAAACAAGCCAATCGCAGCAGCATCTGATAAAAGGTTATAGATTACTGTGTTTTCATAGCTAGAGTTGATATTTACGAGGGTGGCATTTTTTTCAAAAGCAACCTGTTGAGCCTCTTTCCATGTCAGTCTGTTGGTTATTAGTGTATACCTAAGATCGATCAGGTTTAAAGATCCCGTACTTGAGGCAATAAGCGGGTATTTCACATGCCCGAAAGCAGACCCCCTTCTTTCTGCCTCGATAATTCTTTTTTCCAAAGCCTTAACCCCCTGTATGGAAGGAATTTCAAATTCAATATCAGCCATTTTAAAAGCAAAGGAATTTGAACCTGCAAGAGGTTGAATACGGTAAGGATTTTCAGAAACAGCCATGTCATCACCCATACGAACTCCCCAAATTGCAACCCCTTTGGTAGTCTTTAGATATTTTCGTTTTCCATAAGTGTGGACTTCCACCCTTTTTCCATCAGGAAGTGATGCAAATTGCATAATCATTCCCATGGGTCTTTTGGGATCTTTACACAAATGAATGGCTTGAAAATCAGTGTATGTGGATTCCCATTTTTCTAAATGTGCGGTAATATTAGGAGATAGAAAATCATAAATTTTCTCATTTACAGCTAATTCCAGTGCCTTTTTCGGATCATTACGTATAATTCTCTTAAATATAGGAGCGCGTTCTTTTGCTAATTTTTCGCCATTTTCGAGTAAATTCCATTTTACCCTAGGGTCTGAAATACCATATTTACCTTCGTCATTTAAGGTGATGTAAGATTTCAACCATTGATTAAAATTTAAAATAGATGGATGATTGGATAAATCTTCGTAAGATTCAGTATCACACCACTCATCTGAAGTGTTTTCGACAGTAGGACTTTTTTGCTTTTGAGCAACAGGTTGAGCAACAACTTCAAAAGGTAATTCCGAATTAAAACTCCGCTTATTATCAGATTTTGGGTGCTGTAAAAGGTCTTCCGCTTTTTGATAAATAAACAACGCAAATACAAGCGACAAAGCCCATGGTAGAAAAATTTTTAACAAAAAACACCTTTGCCTCTTAATAAGGCTGTAAAGTGACTTTATTTTTACGGGCTGGGGCACAGTTTAAATTACATCATGCAAATTATTTTATCAAGAAATCAAAATCATTAATATG
>NZKY01000141.1 GCA_002694035.1 Opitutia bacterium | reverse complement strand
AATCTCTCAAATGCAAAATTTGAAACTATGTCGGCTAAATATTCAACTTCTATAATAATTTTACCTTTTTTACTCAATAAGTTTTTACAATTTGAAAAACGAATTTAGTTCAAAAGGATGGGTGCTTGCTGGTGGTCTTTCTCCTGACAATATAATTTCAGCGTTAAATTCTACCGGAGCCCAGTTTTTAGATGTAAATAGCGGAGTAGAAAAAATAGTTGGAATTAAGGATTATGCAAAGATGACCGAGTTTTTTTCAAATATTTCTTCTATATTTTAATTCGTCGCTTGCCTATAGTCTTGTGTGGTTATAGGAATTGGATTTAATTTAAAATTACCATATATTTATGACTGCTGTTGGAAAAAAATTTCCTGATTTAACTGTTAACGCCATGAATGAAATGGGTGATACATTCTCACTCAATGTTTTCGATCAAGCCGTAAACAAAAAGAAAAAAATTCTTCTTTTCTGGTATCCCAAGGATTTTACCTTTGTTTGCCCCACCGAATTACACGCCTTTCAAGATTCATTATCAGAATTTGAGAAAAGAAATACTATCGTTATTGGTGCATCATGCGATACTGCTGAGGTTCATTTCGCATGGTTGAATACTCCTAAAGACAGTGGAGGAATTGAGGGTATTAGTTATTCACTTCTTGCAGATAGCAATCGCAATTTAGCAAACACTCTTGGAATTCTAGATGAAACTAATGAAAGAGTTGATGATGAAACTGGAGTAGTACTAGTTGATGGTGATAGTGTGCCGTACCGAGCTTCATATTTGATTGATGAAGAAGGTGTAGTTTTCCATGAGAGCATAAATCACATGCCAATTGGTAGGAATGTGAATGAGTTTCTTAGGCTGATCGATGCATTCACTCATGTCCAAGAAAAAGGCGAGGTTTGCCCTGCGAATTGGGAAGATGGTAAAGATGCTATGAATGCAAATCGAGATGGAGTATCATCCTATTTAAGTTCTCATTAAAACTATGCTCAAGGAACTTTCAGAGGACAACCTAAAGGAGCAAATTAAGAATGCACCAGTTGCATTCGTTCAGTATTCCGCTGGTTGGTGTGGGAACTGTAGAATTATGAAACCAAAATTTAAGAAGTTTTCGGCAGAAATGGAGAGCATTCCTTTTTTTGTAGTTGATTCTGAAAAATTTCCTGAATCTAGAAAGTTGGCGAATGTAGATAATCTACCTACATTTGCGTGTTTTAAAAATGGTGAAATCTCCGGTCAAACTCAAACAAACAAAATTGATATTTTAAAAAAGTTTATAGATGAGGCTTCCTCTAATTAAACATATTTCCCAATTTATTGAGGAGAATGATGAGGATTTCATCGAGGAAACTTTAGAAGTATTAGAGTATTTATGCGAGTTCGATGGTCTTTCAGAAACAGAGATAGATTCTCTCGGTGAAATCATTTCTAATTTACACGGTGCGTTGGAAGTTGAAAAGTCTGTCAAAAGTGGGGTGGCTAGAAAAGATGCAATGAATGATTTTATGAAAAGAGTGTTGGGCTCAATCGACAAAACAGGTTAATTACCCTATCTGAAGTGCTTAGCTAGTTTGGAAAGTTCTTTCGGGTTCATATCTCCCAAATCAGGCAATGTGCTGCCACCACCAAGCATACTCATCATCTGTTTCATTTTCCCTCCCCTCATTTTTTTCATCATTTTTTGCATTTGGGAAAATTGCTTAATTAACTGGTTAACATCGCGAATTTGAACACCTGAACCATCAGCAATACGCTTTCTTCTGGAACCAACTATTATTCTTGGCAATCTTCTTTCTTCCTTGGTCATGGATAGTATAATTGCTTCGTGACGGTCAAGTGCTTTCTCCTCCTTGTCTCCAACCTGCACATTGTTCATCCCAGGAATCATTTTTGCAATAGATCCCATGGATCCCATTTTTTTCATTTGTCTCATTTGAGTAAGAAAATCTTCGAAATCGAATTCAGCCTTAAGCATTTTTTCAGCCATTCGCATTGATTCTTCTTCATCGAGATTTTCTTGTGCTTTTTCAACCAGTGAAACAACATCTCCCATTCCTAATATGCGGGAAGCTACTCGGTCAGGATAAAAAATTTCAAATTCATCTATTTTTTCTCCCATTCCCATAAATTTAATGGGAGCTCCAGTTACTTTTTTCATGGATAGAGCAGCACCACCTCTCGCATCCCCATCCATCTTTGTCAGAACGATTCCTGTTATGGAGAGTCTTTCATGAAAAGTTTTGGCTACATTAACGGCCTCTTGTCCAAGTGCGGCATCTGCCACAAGTAAAATTTCATGTGGATTCACCTGTCTTTTGACATTTTCCAATTCATTTACCAGCTCGTCATCTATTTGTAATCTTCCAGCGGTATCAAAAATGATTAAATCCGAACCATTTCTTTTGGACTCTTCCCAGCCTTTTCTGGCAATGGAAGGAACGTCTTTGCTTTCTCGGTCAAGATAGCAGGGGAAGTCCTCGTTTTTAGCTAGAATTTCAAGTTGATCAATTGCGGCAGGACGATACACATCGCAGGCGATGAGCATTGGTTTTCTGCCATCTTTTGCCATTCTTTTAGCCAATTTTGCTGAGGTTGTCGTTTTTCCTGCCCCATGTAATCCGACCATTAGGACTCTTAAAGGTTTATCTTCTTTTAAATGTGTAGATCCTTCACCAAGCAATTTGATCAATTCGTCGTTAATAATCTTAACCACTTGTTGACCAGGGGAAACAGCCTTTAGAACTTCCTGCCCAAGGCACGCTTCTTTAACTTCGTCTATAAATTCCCTGGCGGTTCGAAAATGAACATCTGCGGAAAGTAAAGCTTTTCTTACTTCGCTTAAGGCTTCACTTATATTATCTTCAGTTAGTTTTCCAACACCTCTTAAATTTCTGAGTGTTTTACTAAGTTTTTCTGTTAGGGATTCGAACATAGTCGATATAATGAATTGGAATGGATGGATCGGAAAGTAAAAATTATCACAAATCTTTCCGCATTGCCTTTTGCCCCAAAAATTGCATGAATGTAAGTTTTCCCCATTTACGATGAAGATTCTCGTTGCTGACCGTATTTCTCCTCTCGGAGTTGAATTTTTAAAAAAACAGGATGGTTTTGAAGTAGTTGAAGCCTATGGATCTTCCTCTGAGGAACTTTTAGAACATTCCAAAGATGCCTCCGCAATAATAGTACGTAGTGATTCTAAGATTACTGCTGATATCATATCATCTTCGAAAAAATTAAAGGCGGTTGGTCGAGCGGGTGTGGGAGTTGATAATGTAGATATCGAAGCTGCCACACAAGCGGGTGTAATTGTCATGAATACACCAGGTGGAAATACAATAGCTACTGCTGAACTTACTTTTACACACATGCTTTGTGGGACCCGACCTATCGTTCGCGGTGTAAATAGTATGAATGAGGGTCTTTGGGAAAGAAAACAGTTAAAGGGAGCTGAATTACGCTTCAAAAATTTGGCAATTCTTGGATTGGGTCGTATTGGCATTGAGGTTGCCAAACGAGCCAAAGCCTTTGAAATGAATGTAATTGCCTATGATCCTTATTTAACTGAGGAAAGAGCCAAGGAGCTTGAGATTGAAAAAGTCGAACTCGAAGAAGCTTTTGTTCAGGCAGACTATATTACTGTTCATATGCCGCTGACTAAAGATACAAAGGACATAGTGGATGAAGCAGCATTCGCAAAGATGAAAGATGGAGTCCGAGTATTTAACTGTGCTCGTGGTGGGATTATAAAGGAGTCTGCTCTTATTGAAGCAATTAAGAGTGGCAAAGTTGCAGCTGCTGGGCTTGATGTTTATGAGCAGGAACCTCTACCTGAAGATCATGCATTTCGTGGTCTGGATAATTTGAATTTGACTCCGCATTTGGGTGCGTCAACAGCTGAAGCCCAAGAAAGTGTTGGAGTTGAAATTGCTGAAGCAATTGCTGAGGTTTTGTTGGGTGGACGTATCCGTAATGCTATAAACATGCCTTCTATTGACCCCAAAGATTTAATTACGCTAAAGCCTTATTTGGATCTGTGTCATAGGTTAGGAAGTTTTGCCCGACAATCAGCACAAGAAAATGTTTCTTCTATACATATTACTTTTTGGGGCGGGATTATTGACTTTGATGCGGTTCCTTTAACCCGTGCTGTTCAAAAGGGCTGGCTTGCTGGAATTGCTGGTGATGATGGAATTAATGATGTTAACGCACCACACAAAATTAAGGCATTGGGCATCAAATTAGAAGTAACAAAGTCTTCATCAGTTGTTGATTATAATGAATTGATTGAGGTAAAGACTATTTCTGTAGATGGTTCGGAAAGATCGGTTAGAGGTACTTTATTAGGTAAGTCGAATGAACCTCGAATTGTGGAGGTCGATGATCAAGCAATTGAGGTAAGACCCGTTGATCTTCTTTTAGTTGTTCGAAATGTGGACAAACCTGGGATAGTTGGCAAATTAGGCACAATCTTGGGAGATCATAATGTAAATATTGCAAATATGTCTTTAAGTCGTGCCGATTGTGGTGAACTTGCACTCAGCATATGTGAACTCGATGAAGAACCATCAGAAAATGTTCTTCAACTTTTGGAAGCAGAACCAGATATAAGGGAAGCAAGAATTTCCCGTCAGGGCTAAATTAATTAGTTTTTCTAAACTTTGAACTTCAAAAATGCTATCTGTTGAAACAGTTGGAGTTGGTTTAGTTGGATATCTTTTGGGCTCAATTCCTTTCGGAGTACTCATTGCAAAGAAATATGGGATTGATATTTTTTCTGTTGGGAGCGGAAATCCCGGTGCGACTAATGTGCTCAGATCAATTGGTAAACCTGCTGGTTATCTTGTTTTTTTCTTAGATTTTTCCAAGGGTCTTCTGGCAACTACATGGTTTTTGATTCCTGTATTTTCATTCTCGGGTGATTTATCTTTGGGTCTGTGGGGATTACCTGGTGCGGTTCTCGGACATACCTACCCGATTTTTTCACGTTTCCGTGGAGGAAAAGGCGTAGCTACAGCAATGGGTGGTTTACTCGGTGTAATGGCAGGTTGTTTAATTATTGGATTGGTTACATGGGCAATAATCTTTTTCGCAACAAGGTATGTTGCTCTGGCATCCATTGGTTTTGGAATTAGTTTACCAGTTTGTGCTTTAGTTAACTATTGGACAACTGATTTGCCTGGTGGTGCAGGTAGGGTTGTTTTGGCTTTGGTTATAATGGGATGGATTATTTGGAGACACCGTTCGAACATTACCCGTTTGAGGCAGGGGACGGAGAATCGTTTTCAAAAGAAAAATAAATAATAATTTAATCCTTTTAGACATGAATGATGTAAAGACATTACGAATAGGTATTCTTGGTTTTGGAACCGTTGGTCAGGGAACATGGAAACACCTAATTGAAAATGAAAAAGCTTGGGAATTAATCCTTGGTGTTAAATTACTACCATGTCGTGCTTCTGTTAAATCATTACAAAAAAAGAGAGACTTAGAAATAGATCCCTCTGCCTTAACCACAGATTCATATTCGATTGTGGATGATCCTGAAATTGATATAATTTGCGAGTTAATTGGTGGTGTTGAAGAGGCAAGAAAAATAACCTTACGAGCATTTCAAAATGGAAAGCCAGTAATTACCGCAAATAAAGCTTTGATATGTGAACATGGTGACGAATTGTTTAAAGAGGCTGAAAGGTCAGGGGTTCGCTATGCTTTCGAGGCCAGTGTTGCTGGTGGTATTCCTATTATTAAAGTACTCAGAGAGAGTTTAGTAGCGAATGAATTCCCATTAATATATGGTATTATGAATGGGACATCAAATTACAT
Organism: Opitutia bacterium; assembly: GCA_002694035.1. Classification (GTDB taxonomy): domain Bacteria; phylum Verrucomicrobiota; class Verrucomicrobiia; order Opitutales; family Seribacteraceae; genus Seribacter. The sequence continues at coordinate 3,773 of NZKY01000141.1, read as the reverse complement.
ATTAACACGTATGGACAAAGAGGATGCATCTTTCGATCAGGTGCTTGGAGATGCCCGCGAACTTGGTTATGTTGAAGCAGATGAATCGTTAGACTTAGACGGATTAGACGCCGCACATAAGGCTGTCATTCTCGCTTATCTCGCACATGGAATATGGATTGATATAAGGGATGCGAAAGTGGAGGGTATTCGTAGGATTTCAAATGTAGATTTACAGGCTGCAAAAGATCTTGGCTGTAAAATAAAACTTATCGGTGTAATTCGTCGAAATAAAGATAACCTTGTATCAGTTGGGGTATACCCTGCTTTGGTCCCAAGTAATGAGACAATTGCTCAAACAGACGGGGTTTTTAATGGAATAAGCCTAACGGGAACTGTAGTTGGAACAGTTGTTTTAACAGGTCGTGGAGCTGGGCAGGATCCAACGGCAGGCTCGGTTATAAGTGATATTGTTGATGTGGTAAAGGATATGCTTGGAGAATCTCCTCCTCCCAAGCTGCTGCATGTTACGCCTGATGAGTGTGAACTTGCTCCTTGTAAACAAATTTCTGGCTGTTTCTATTTAAGATTATCCGTAGACGATCGACCAGGGCAATTAGCAAAAGTAGCTGAAAATCTTTCAGAGCATGGAGTCAGTCTTGCCACTGTTTCGCAAGTGCCGGATGATGATTCACAATCTGCTTCAATTATTTTAACTACTCATAAAACCAATGAGCATTCAATTGATATGGCCATTCAATCTTTAGAAGAACTTGAGGGAGTACTTGAACTTCCTGTTTTATTCAGGATGTTTAATCCTGATGAATTTGAACCACAATGAGCATTGTTGTACAGAAGTATGGTGGAACATCTGTCGCGGATGTTGATAGAATTAAAAGAATCGCCAAAAGAGTTAAGAAATCGTGGAAGGATGGTCACCAAGTTGTTGTTGTAGTATCTGCGAGGGCTGGTGTAACCAACCAGTTGATTGAAAGAGCAAATGCTATTTTAAAAAATCCTACAGAGCGGGAAATGGATGTTCTTATGACATGTGGCGAACAGGAAACAATAGCTTTATTAGCATTGGCTTTACACGCCTTGGATGTACCTGCCGTTTCTAGAACTGGGTGGCAAGTAGAGATTTTGACAGAGGGAATTCATACAAAATCCAGAATTCGGGAGGTTAAATGTGGAGATATTAGAAAACAACTTAGAGCTGGAAAAGTTGTAGTTGTAGCTGGATTTCAGGGTATCAATGATGAAGGAGATGTTACCACATTCGGTAGAGGAGGGTCGGATTTAAGTGCAATTGCTTTAGCTGGTGCTTTGCGAGCTAGAAATTGTCAAATCTTTACCGATGTTGAGGGGGTTTTTACTGCTGATCCAAGAATTGTTCCGGATGCACGTAAAATTACTGCTATTAATTACGAAGAAATGCTGGAATTAGCAAGTAGTGGGTCAAAAGTCATGCAGACTCGGGCCGTGGAATTTGCTCAAAAACACAATATCTCTTTTGAAGTTCGATCATCATTTTCAAATAAATCAGGAACTATCGTGAAGAAAAAAGTAAAATCTCTTGAGGATACACTAGTAAGTGGTGTAGCAATTGACAAAAATCAGGTGCGTTTAAGCATTACAGAACTACCAGATCGACCCGGTGCCGCCGCCGCTATTTTTAAGGTAATGTCAGAATCCGGCGTAGTGGTTGATATGATTGTTCAGAATGTTGCACGCAATGGAAAAGCTAATTTAACATTCACAGTACCATCTGAAGATGCATTTCGAGCAGAGAAAGCTTTAAAAGAACACTTCAAGGAGAAAACTTCAGGCAAGTTGGGGAAAAGTACCAACATTGCAAAAGTCTCTGTTGTGGGTGTGGGAATGCGCTCGCATTCTGGAGTAGCATCGAAGTTTTTTGAAGCTCTTGCGAATGCTGGAATTAATATGCTTATGATCAGTACTTCAGAAATAAAAATTTCAGTTGGCGTAGATCCAGATCAAGGAGATGATGCAACCCGCGTGGCGCATCAAGCTTTTGATTTGGGATAAAAAAATTTAAATACAATGAAGTTCGTCAGTACAAGAGGGCAGGCGGATAAAGTACATTTTTCTGAAGCTGTCGCAGAAGGCTTGGCACCAGATGGCGGTTTATATTTACCAGAGGAATTTCCTGACCTGTCAAAATTTATTAACGAGTGGCAGAATTTAAATTATTCAGAATTATCCTATGAGTTTTTCAAGCTGTTTGCCTCAGATATTGATTTGGGAATTTTACAAAAGATAGTTGAAGATTCTTATTCAGAATTCTCTCATCCTGAGATTGCCCCGGTTTTGTCCCTTAACTCAAATCTGAAAGTTTTAGAGTTATTTCATGGACCAACCCTTGCATTTAAGGATTTTGCACTTCAATTTCTTGGTAATCTTTATGAAGAACAAATTAGAAAAAGTGGGAAAAACCTGACGATCATTGGTGCGACTTCCGGGGATACAGGTGCGGCCGCAATTTCTGGATTACTTGGAAAAAAAGGTGTAAGAGTTTTCATACTTTATCCGAATGGTAAAATTTCTCCTCTTCAGGAAAGACAAATGACTTGTACTGGAGCAGATAATATTTTCCCTCTGGCAATAGAAGGAACTTTTGATGATGCACAGAAATCAGTTAAAGAAATTTTTTCAGATTTGGATTTTAAATTAAAAGTAGGTCTCTCTGCCGTGAATTCCATAAATCTAGCCAGAATATTAGCCCAATCTGTATATTATTTATTTGCATGGCTAAAACTTGATCAAAAAGAGCGGAATCAAACAATTTTTGTTGTTCCTACTGGAAATTTTGGGAATGTATTCGCTGGTTGGTTACTGAGCAAAATGAATATTCAAATAAAAGGATTTCGGGTTGCAACTAATCAGAATGATGTTTTGCACAGGCTTTTTCAATCTGGTGAATATTCCTTAGAAAAAGTATCACCCAGTCTTGCTCCATCTATGGATATTCAAGTTGCTTCCAATTTTGAGCGACTTTTGTATTTTTTTCTCGATGGGAATTCTGAAAAATTACGAGATGTGATGAATGAATTTTCAAAAAAAGGAAAATTTTGTTTTGAAAAATTTTCAATACAAGGATTCTCGAGTTCATCAGTTAGTGATGAAGAAATACCTGAAATTATTAAAGCGGTTAAGAATAAATATAATTATACAGTTGATCCACATACAGCTTGTGCATTCAAGAATTTGGACCCAAGTGCAAAATTTTTAATTCTTGCTACTGCTCATCCTGCAAAATTTCCTGATGTTTATACTCAGTCTGGTTTGGAAAAACCATCATCGCCTGTCTTAGATTCTCTTTTAGATAAAAAGATTATCAAGTATCCTGTGGGTACAAGTGCCACAGAAATCCGGGATTTTATTGAAAGAAACTACTAATTAACTTTTCTTTTGTGTTCGATCAATTTTCGATAACAACTAAAGAAAAAAAATTCCGAGCAATTTTGTTTAGAAGTGGTGGTTTGGGGGATTTCATCCTAACTTTACCTCTGATTTGCTATTTACAAAATAATTTTTTGGAAGTTATTTTAGTCACAAAACCTTCTTTTTTTTGTCTGGTTGATCAGGACAAAATAAAATGTTTCGATGTTGATCTGGGAATTCAACCTTTGAAGGCATTAATTTTTGGTGCCGAGGTGTATTCTTTTTGGAAAGACCCCGAATGGGAAACCGAATTAAAACAAATGAAGGCGGATAAAATTTTTCAAATCTGTTCCCGACCAACCCAAGTGCCACACATAGTAGAATCGATT
>NZKY01000140.1 GCA_002694035.1 Opitutia bacterium | reverse complement strand
TGACAATCGTGCCAGACTTTTTCTCAGCGAGTCATTCGCTCGAGATAAATTAAAGGACGCCGTGGTGGCAGATGAATTACTGTTTACTACTATTGGCATTTTCTATCCCTCCTTGGATTTAATATTATTTGTTTATTGTTCGTAGCTTGAATTATTGTACTTAAAAATGATTTTTTCATGTCTTCTTATGCCAGGAGTTGTAATGCGACATTAGTTAACTGATTTGCCTGTGCGACCATGGCGGCAGACGATTGAACAAGAACATTTTGCCTCGCGAACCTCGATGACTCGAGGGCAACATCTGCATCCATTATTCGACCATGAGCAGCCTCTAAATTAGTCTGGTTTTGAATAAGTAATTCACCCACCATGCCTAGCCTTGATTGTTCAGCACCGTTTTCCGACCTTGCATCTGCAACTCGTTGAATTATGTCAGTAAAACTTCCCATGGACACAAACATGATGCTTTTCAGGAAACCATCCGATGTGTAAATTGCATCTTTTAAAGCATTTGATTGAGTAGCTTGGGCAAAATCGTCGTTATTTTTTTCACTAACATTACCGAGATTGATGAAACCCCTTTCACCTAGACCATCAAGATTACCCGTTACATTATTATTATTATGTAAGGTTGCAATCGATGCCGCATATTCTGAATTTATAAACCTTGTATCAATGACTCCCAAAGAGAGCATATGTTGCATATTAACAACATTTAGTGACACATGACCGTCCGCATGAATTCCGTCAGCAGTGGTAAGTAATTGTCGTGAAAATGTTTGATAATTTCTACCCATATCATCCACTTCTGAACTCTTGCTGAGTTGTGGTCGCAAATCGGGAGGATTAATTAGAGCCGGCGAGCGACTATCAGCGAAAAGACTGATTCCATTAAATTTTTCATATCTAATTTGATTAAGTTGCCTTTGGAGTTCTATAAATTCTTTGGAATAATTCTCTATGTCCTGAGTATTCTTTGTGACATCGTTTGCCATGGTTCTTAGCTCAGACATTCTGCTAACAATATTAGCAACAGTTGAAAGTGCACCATCTTGGACTTGCAGATAAGAAATGCCATTTTGAACATTTTGCCTGACCGCTTCTGTTCTTTTTAGCTTAGAATTTAATTTATAGGCCACGGCCATTCCTCCTGCATCGTCAGATGGCTGGACAATCCTTTTACCAGAAGATAGCCGTGCCAAGCTCTTCCTTAGCGAATCATTAGCATGAGAAAGATTAAAAGAGGCGATCGTTGCTGTGGTATTACTGTTAACTACAATTGGCATATGCTAAAGCTCCTCAACAGGTTTTTACTCGCGTTATTGGGATTGCTCTTAATTTGTTACGAAAGTGTTGCATTAGAAGAATATTATAATTCAAAAACTATCTCGATTAGTTGTTCCTGTTAGGTCTACGGAGTGGTCCTAGTTTGGATTGAGATGAAAAAGGTGGAACTCTCCAAGTCTTGCCCTTTCCAAAATTTTTTAATGATCGGGTTATTCCATGTAGGCGTTCAAAAAGTAGGCCCCATTGCAAACGATTATGTATACATAGTGATCGCCACTCATTAAAAGCCTTTGTAATGGATCCTGAATCAAGAAAAAAACCTGGGTTATTACCATAGACCTTGCCCTTGTCCACAACCTGTAAACCAGGTTGATTGAGGTTCGAGCGGTCAATATTTATACCTTCCCATGCATTGGAGCTTGGAACAGCTATAGTTACTGGTTTGGATGGACCGTTCGAAAATAATGCAACATGATCAAATGTTTCTTGAGCAATTTCTCGAATTCGGTCTCTGGATTCTTCAAACTTAACTTGGGATGAAGTACGAGCTTTCTCGCAGGACCTGGGCGACTTCACCTGATTCAAAGCAAGGGCAATTTCACTGAGTTTCCCTCCAATTTTTGCCAATGCTGTTTCTTGTTTGTCAACCATTGCAATGCCGGCTTCTAAATTAATAGATACCGACTCTAAAACAGCCCTCTCATGAGATGAGGGAACTGAGTTGTTTTTGTAATTAAATTTATCACCAATAACCATTCTCTCGATTTCCGGTTTATGCGGGTCAGGTCTAACAATTCTCCCACCAGCGATAATTTTAGCAAAACCATATTCACTTTTTATCTTCTTAGTAGATAATTTATTACTTGTTACGAATTGTGGTCCTGGAAATGAATGTTGTTTAGGATTACTCATAATCATCAAATGCTTGTTGTTTGAATTACATGTAAAACTCTTTGAGGAAAAAAAGAGTTAATATCTAAAATCTTCCGGAAACTGATTCCATTGACCAAATTATACCTAACTTGACCGCTGCGAAGAGATGCTAGAGCGTTTTGATTTTCTATCTCACGATGTCTAGCACTTTGGTAATGACCACTATCGCTGTCTGATGAACAATTAACATTTAAAGCGACATCTTTTTTTCGCCTTTGAGGATTTTCTTCTTCGTCATAGGAGTTGGTGTGATTACCTGTCAAATAATCAGGCACATACGGTAAGGCCGCACTTGAATTAACTGTGTATATGTAAGGCATTAATAAGAATTCTTTCTGAATTGATAAGATGTGAAATAGGACTTTAAAAGAGTTAAAATGTAATTAATATTATTGTGTAATATACTGTATGTCATAGAATAATCGGATAATATTAATATAACTTTAGAATTTATTTAATATTTAAAGCGGAAATAATTAATTTTGGCATAAAGTGGTTCAGGAAATTTAATTTACAGTTCTTCTAGGAAAAACTCTTAACTATTATTAGAATTTAAATTAGACGAATTTGGTTGGAAATTTAGTTAGTGTGAAAAATATATTATAGGATAATAAATTGTTAGGTTTGGCATATGGGTGTAATCAATGATGTGGAATTATATAACATTATCATGCCCATTGCCTCTTGTTTTATATTGATTAGTGTTCAAAGATGTTTCCGTGAAGATTTGGGAAGTTGAGTCATCAAAGAAACGCTTACCTGACTTATCTTTAAGGTAATCAAAATTTACATCAGGTACAGTTGCTTCAGACTGACTACTTATGTAAGAATTATAAATATCCTTGTAGAGTATATGATTTTGTATCTTTGTTCTAATTATTGAGGTTTGCATTAGGCTAAAAAATAGAAATGAGAGAAGTTTTGGTCCTGTTCCTGAGTCTTAAATGCTTTGCTTTCGTTAGTCTAAGATTGTAGGCAAGTAACTTTAGTTTTTGCCTAGAAGATAAGCAGTTTCGGACTACTGAAGATTGATTTTGGGAAAAAATTTCCCTTCCTAAAGCATCGGGTACTACTGACAGAGAATCTCCGGGTGGAGCTAATCCGAGAGCAGCGGTCTTACTCTCCCTGCTTTTGTGACTAAAATCACCCCGATGCAGCATCGATTTTTCTTGATCTAGCAAATGTGACTCTTTCATGAGAAGTATATCTTTTTTGATCGTTTGTAATTCAAAACTCTGCTTCGGTTTGCAAATTCGTTACTCATCCGGTTTCCCTGAGAAAAAACATTTGAATCCGATGGGGTGTGAAGTTTTGGTGAATTGAATAAAATGGATGGATTGAAATTTGATAATAAATTTACACTTGGTTTCTTATAATTCTCTTTCTGTTCTAAATTTGAAGGTGTGAAGGTGGTTAAATTTCTAATTATCTTGTATCTTGAAATTTTGGTGGATTGAGATTTTAAATGATAGTCTCTTAGTGAATTTTTATTTATTGAAATGTTTCTAATGAAATCATTGGAGAGGGAAGGGGAGGCACTACCCGAACGAGCAGACAGTGCTCCCCCATTCTCTGAAGAAATATTACATTTTTGAAATGAAATTTTCTCGTACATTATCTCCAATTCTTGTGTAAGGCTTTAATCAAATGATGAATTATTCTTAATGATGTAAATTCGCTCAACCCTACTGAAGAAGGCTAAGAACAACATTATTAAGAGCATTAGCTTGAGTCACCATGGAGGCTGCAGCCTGTACAAGTACATTCTGACGAGCCATCTTGGTTGATTCGTAAGCCATATCTGCATCCATTATTCTTGAGGTTGCAGCCCCAAGGTTGATTTCGTTCTCTTCCAGAATACGCTCAGCATATGTAAGGCGGGACATCGTACCACCATTTACAGCACGTACATTTGCAAGAGTTTGGATGTAATCAACAAAGTCTGCCACGCTGAAGTTTTCAAGACCGTTTGTTGTATCAAGCAAGTCCTTATTATTATCTGCATCTGCATCTAAATGTGCACTAGCTTGAGCGACGGCAGGGTCACTGGTTGAAGCATAAAAATCATCCATAGTGCCGTAGATTCCATCGTTACCTGCTTGCAAACCTCCGAAGAAAGCATCGTCTGGAGAGTTGAAGATTTCATCGCCTGGGGGCAATGGTGCATCAGTACGGCGGGCCATGTTTGAAGTTCTTACATCTCCGGATCCGGATAATCTATCAACAAACTTCAGATCTTGATTCGGACGGAAGTAGATGTCATCAGGCGTACCTGGTGCTCCACCGCCTCCGACTGTATCAATATACATCGGTACTTCACGGATAGCTCCAAGCCTAAGAAGATCACCGAATTCAGTGTAGCCGTCGTCTGAAGGGCTCTTGTAAAGAGCATCGTTTGAATCTAAGTGAGATGTGTATACATAATTTTTTCCCTGGAAGAAGATATTATCTCCACGAGTGTAACTTGTGCCGATAGTCTTTCCGTGCAAGTGAGAATAATGTGTTTTAACCCACTTTGAGGAATTAGTAGTATTTGTATATTCATTACTCTTTGTTATGCGAGAATCTGTATTCACAGAAGGGTCTCCAAGTTGCCATGGACTATTAGAGAAATATACATTATTTGCATTGGTCGCATCTCTAGCTGATACATATACGGCTCCAGAAACATCTGTTCCAGCACCGGCAACTAAATCATCAGTAGAAGGCGAATTTCCTGCAGTCGTTACTAAAGTAAAATTAGCATTAAAATTCGCAGCGGTATTGTTTGCAGCAGTGATAGCCCCTCCTGCACGATATATTTTTCCATCTTTAAAGACGGTTTCATTAACTGCAATAGCTGTTCCTGAAGCCCATGTACCATGGTGTATTGCTCCAGTAAGTGCATACTTCCCTTGCCCGGTGTTATCTACTCCGCCGTAAACAACATCGGTAGCAGTATATGACTTCTTCGGGTCAAAAGTACCTTTCATGTTAGAGTTAGCAACCCTAACTACAGTACTGTTCAGTGCGTGGATTGCATCACCTGCAGACATAGGTACAGCAGAAATTGAAATCAAATTTGCAGGGTTACTTGGCACATCAGTTGCTGACGCTGCAGTTGCAGCTTGCAACCATGCTCCATCCGAAAATACATAGGATCCTTGATCATAAGCACCTCCACTGTAAGTTCCTTTTACTAGAGAATTAAACTGGAAGATACTAGGGTTAGCTGGATCACTATTATCGAGAACGATATCACCTTCTTTAAAGGAAGCGGATGAATTCCATAAATCAATACCCCAGTCTCCAGAAATAGTGTAAATACTACTTCCGTTTACCATAATGTGGTCTGGATTATATCCATTTGCCGCATTAGCAAGCATTAAATCACGCAAATCAGTCATAGTTTGCGCAAAACTTACAGGAGATGGTAGGTCTTCGTTTGTACGAAGGAATTCTGTTATAGGCTTATCTCCTACAGTAGCTCCGTTTGAACGGTCTTGCCCAACATAGTCAAAGTAGCCCGTCGTGCCAACATGGTTGCCGGCAAATAAAGACTCAAGGTCAATACCTCTTGGCACATCATTTTGTGCTTTGAGGTAAAAGTAACTACCAGGACTTGCATAATGAGCCTGTACTTTTACGACATCTCCTTTAAGATAAGCCACTTGTTCACCTTTTGAATTGTACTTCAGATTAGTGTGGTCATAGACGGATGCTAAAGGAAACGACTCAGCAAATCCTTTACCTCCTTTATCAGCTAGCCTAATCCACTGAGAGGTTGCATTTCCCGTGTCTTCTATCTTTGTACCGGAACCAATTGCTGTTAGAGCCATAAAGTAACCCGACTCAGCATCAGTGGGACCGTTTTTATACACAACTGCACCCTCAGCATAATTACGGGATGTTTTACCGGGAGTTGAGTCTTCAAGTCCTCCATCTCGAGTAAACTCACCGATAAGTTGCCTGTAAGCTCCGTGAGACCCAGTATTTAAAACGCTATCAGCACCGAACTTGGATTTTAAATTCTCAAACAAACCAGTTCTGGTTAGTTCTATTTTTTCACCTAATCCATCATCTGATGTATTAATCTTTAATGGATTATTGTCAGGTTCCAAAGTTGCGAAGAGGGATACTCCATTGAATTTTTGACCCTTCAACATGTTAAGTTCACGTTGAAGTTCGTTAAACTCATGGTTGTATGTCTCGCGGTCAGCTTCACTCTTGGATACATCATTGTAGAAGCTTTTGAGCTCAGACATTCTGTCCAAGATTTCGCCTGCTACTTTCAAAACGCCGTCTTGCATTTGTAAGAAAGAAACACCGTTCTGTGTATTCAGCCTTGATGCGGCTGCTCTTTTAAGGCTGCTCTGTAATTTCATACCTACAGCCAATCCACCAGCGTCGTCGCTTGGTGATACGATTCGTTTACCACTTGATAAACGCTGCAAACTCTTCGTAAGAAGATTGTTCGCTCGTTTCATGCTTAGCGCCGAATAAGACGCTGCTTGATTAGAATTTATTGTAATACTCACTGTTTGTCCTCCTTGACTTTGTGAAAGCGTCGTCCGTGACGCTCGACTCGAATTTTTGAGAAGGGTTTCGAATCCCTTGTTGTCGACCTCCTTGTCTTCAACGCTTTGGATAATCGGTAGGGGATAAATCAGCTTTAGTTTTTTTTTTACTTTTTTCTTTATCTTACTCCTTAAATATTTTTATCTTATTAATTATCAATATTTTACGATATAAATAATTTTTTGAAAAAATCTTTAAAAAGTCTTTTTTCTGTTCTTTTGTTAATTTTTAGTATTCTTATATGACTGTAAAATGACAGTTATTGCAGATGGAGAGGATGTTGTATTCGATGGCGATATACCTACGGATCCATCCCATGTGTATGATTTATTAATGAATGCATTAAGTGAAAACGGTCGTGCAGTAGTTCAGTTTATTGTAGACGGAGTGGATGCAGTGCAAAGTGGCGAATTTCCTGCGACTTATGAAAAAATTGAAGTATCAAGCTTATCTCATGATGAATTGACCCTTCGATTAGTTGTTGAGTCGATGAATCATCTTAGCACTGCAGAAAAAGAATTCGAAGCCTACATCAGAAATATATTATCAGTCCCTTGGTCAGAAGTCTTTAAGAGAATGGATGAATTTATCAATAAGGTGCAACCCTTCGCTGACTTGCTCGACAATTTATCACCTTACGCACAGACATACCAACCACCATGGCGTGAACCACTGGAAAGTGTGACCAAAGAACAAGCAGACTCTCTAGGTACTATTCTTACTGCATTTCAACAGGGCAACCCTGCTTGTCTTTCAGATGAATTAAGTGTGAATTTTTTGCCTATTTTTAAGAGGGCAAGAAAACTATTTTCTGAAAATATAATTCCCTTTTTAAAAGAGAAGGTGGAGGCAGTATGACGCCAAAATCAATATTACCTCAAAATGAAATGCTCCTAAGGAAGAGATTCCCAGTCGTTCTGCAAAGAATTCTAAATATTGGGAATAAAATGCCTCAGGATTTTTATTACGAAGATTCTGAATCTGGAAGCACACTGATGATCCAAAGAGGAGAATATTCGTTTCCAGCTTATGGAAGTTTTAAAAAGGAAAACTTGATTAAGCGATGGTATTCAAGTCTTGTGTTGCACCCCGAGTCCCTGTATGCGATTACAGGTTTTGGTGATGGTTCACACTTGCTTCACTTTTTAAACGAATCGTCATCAGGCACTAATTTTCTTGCTGCAGAAAAAGATCCTGCTCACCTAAGAGAAACTCTTGCCAGGTTTGATCTGACAAAACTTCTTTCTGATGAAAGATTCATCCTTGGAACGGGTGAAATAGATGATGTTTTTTTTGCTGATATTCAAGGTGCTGCTCTTTCTGGTGTCAGTGATGTAAATAGTGTAGTTTTTTCTCCCCTTCATGGCGTGGATGAAGGTTACTATGATAGAATGCGAAATGAGTTAGTTCGGCAATATCTGGTTGTTCGACCCCTTATGGAAGTCAATGTTCGAACTGCAATTGATGTACAAAAAAATACTTTCGAAAATCTTCCGTACTTGGCAAATGCTCCTGATGTGGGTGAAATGAAAAATCAATTCACGGAGATTCCTTTTATTCTAGTCGGTGCAGGACCATCCCTAGATGAATCCATTGATTTTTTGAGGACCGTGCAGGACAAAACAATTATTGTCGCAAGTAATAGTCCTTACAGGAAACTCATTAACAGCGGAATTCGTCCACATTTAGTGGTTACCGCGGACCCACTTTCTCCAACCCTTGCTGGTTTTGAGAATGTTAGCCTGGAGAATGTTCCATTGGCTTGCCCATTTAGTGCATATCCTGAGATTGTTAAAAGGTTTTCTGGCAGAATTCTGACTTGGTGTACATTCAATCCGATTGTCGATGTACTCAAAAACAGAATGGGTTTAAGACCGGGAACCAAAATTTTAGAACAAGGTACTGTTTCTGGTTGTGTATTAGATTTATCAAAACTTTTTGGATGTAAAAAAGTACTTCTTGTTGGGCAGGATATGGCTGTCAGGGATGACGGGAGATATTATTCTGACGATACATCATACGCAGATACGGGATCGCATTACAGTTCAACAGAGAAAGGGCAAAGGTTGCCGGGCAATACCCAGGAAAAAGTATTAGTTGAAGGACGTTTATTTGTGTATCTTAAAACTTTCGAGCAATTTATTGCACAAAATCCCGAAACTGAATACCGTAACCTCGCCCGTACAGGTGTCAAAATCAATGGGGCACCTTATCAAACATATGATGAAGCCTTGGATTGGATTTCAGATTCAAATAGTCAAATTTTTGATCATACAGTCACGAAACTTCTTGCTGATCAGGGCGATTGCCCTGATTTAAAAACAATTTTATCTCCGATTTTTAAATATACTGAGGATATCCTATCAATTTCGCTGGCTGCTGCTGTCAAAACAGAGTTAATTCCAGATAAATTTTCCGGAACAAATTATGCAGATAATAAACAAATTAAATACCTTCTTTCCGAAGCAGGAAAAGTTAATTCTCTAGTTGATTCAAGTAAACTTTATTGGAACTTTCTCTTTGAAGGTAAAACCAAAGGAGAATTGGTTAAATACAAAAGAAAAATCAGGGATATAGATTTTCCAAATAAGAATTGGTCTGCAGTGCAAAGGAATAAGGAGTATTTTTGGGCCCTTAGTGAGGGTGCCCATTGGCTCTTAGAGCAACTGGAGCACTATTTTGGAAATCCAAGCGATAAAAGAAATACTGAGCAAGAAGTTAGCTAGGCATTCTAAGCTAATGGCATAATATATGCTGTAACATGTGCATGTTTAAAATCATGCTCTATGATTTACTTTTTCATTTGACTAAAGCAGTTTTGCTTTGGTGCTTATGTTTTGCCTAAATGGGGTCTGATTTACAGTTGACTGGGTTAGCTTCAGGTTTTGATTGGAAACCTGTAGTTGAGCAACTAGTCGAACTAGAGGCAATCCCTAAGAGAAGACTGCAGAGCGAGAAATCCGCCAATGAGGAAAAAATTTCCGACCTAGGTCTTTTGAAAAGTCAGCTTGACTCTCTTAATGGTGCTGCCTCTGCTCTAAATAACGACGACCTTTACGAAGCCAGAAAAGTCGGCATGGATTCAACCTCTGCTGCTATCTTAGTTGCTTCCGCTGCAGCAGGTGCGCTAACTGGAGATTATGTAGTAAGCATTTACTCGATTGGAACGCAGACGGAAATGTCATCTAAGAATCGCGTGCCCGGCGGACTTGGTGCCGGATTAAATCTTGCAACTAAACTTAATGAATTGCCTTTACAGACAGCGATTACAACTGGCACCTACACAATTGCGGGGAAAACTCTTTCCATTGATAATCTTGATGTTACCCTGCAGAGCATAATCAATGAAATAAACGCTGCAGTTGGAGGTGTCTCTGGAGTGAATCCAGAGTCGGATACGACAGGTATTACTTTTGAATATGATGCGGCTAATGACCGGATGATAGTTGACGGAGGAGAGCTTTCCCCAAACTCTCTCAATGCTGAACCCATATTGGGCTCACCTACCGATACTTCAAACTTTCTTGAAGTCTTAAGACTTTTAAATCGAGCAAATGTAACAAGGAATGCAGATCTTGAAGCAGGTAGCGGAATTTCTGTTTGGTCAGGAAGTAGCGGGACTCAATCTTGGTTAAGACTGGATGACCCGGATGAAACTTTATCCTCAGCTGATAGTCGATTGTATGCTGCCAAGGGTGCCGCAGGAAGTGAAGTGCTTTACAGAAGAGTTAGCAAGGAGGCCCTGCATAACAGTGCCACTGACTATACTACAGGAAATACAGTTTACAAGAATGGTTTTGTTTACAAAGTGAAAACTGGGCTTAATTTCCCAACGGTTGCCTTTGATGATAATAGCCCAAGTGTTAACGCGAATGATATGACAAAGGAAGCTACTGGCTCCCATTGGAAACTTCTAACTACTCTAAGTTCTCATCCAGCATACAGCACTACTGGGGCAAACTTTGGGGCAGATGCGGACAGTATAAACACAACTACAAATCATGACCCCGGAGATACATCAAAGACCTACAAGAGTGGTGATATAGTAAAGGGAACAGACGGTAATTTCTTTCGTGCAGTCAAAGAACGCTTGGATACTTCTACGGTAAATTGGGATAACCTCTCAACTGATTTTACAGGAGCAAATGGAATCGCTGCAACTGCTACAGCTAACGCTGCCCAGTGGACTAATAATATACCGAACAAAATTCGTATTAATGGTAGAATGTATGAATACTCCGGAACGGGTTATTCTGCTGTTCAGCATTCAGGAAAAAATATCGGAAATACACTATACGGTTCCACTTTTGATACAACCGGCAAAAAGTATGTCATAGGTAAGCAAGGTGATGCAACAGCACAAGCAAACTACTACAAACCAGACCAAACAAAATGGGATTCTGTTCAGGCACACACGGGGACGACTGATAGAACTAATTGGAATGATGATGATTATGTGCAGATAGGATCAAAGTTTTATCAGGCAAAATCTCGATGGGATCCTACAAATGCAGCAAGCCCTGCAGCTAATGAATTATTTTCTCTAGATACCACATCAGTAGCTAGTTACGGCATGTTATGGGTTCCAGACTCATATGTTCAAGATACACAAGGAGCGGGAACCAATTTTTTCAAAGCTTCAGCAGCATGGACAAATGTCGGAAATCATACTGGTGCATCAACTGTGCAAAATTGGGCAAAAAATAAAATTATACACAATTCAGCCGGTGGTGCTGATAAAAAATTTTACGAATCAAAGGCAAATTTTGCAGCAATCCAGGCTCACAATTCAGCTACATTATATCAAACATTCAACGCCGGAACACTTGGTGCATCAAATGCTAATTTGCAAGCCATGCTGGTAGAAGATGGCACTTCGAATATTTTTTACAAAGCTGGGGTAAATTGGGGAGAAACTGCAAATCACACCGGAGGCAGTGCTGTTAATACCTTCGATACTACAGGATCTGGTGCAAATAATAAATATGCTAAAATAGGAAGCGTTGTATACGAAGCAAAACAAGACTTTTCCAGTATGGCATATGACAAATCTCAGAACTACACCACAGGTAGCGTTGTTTTTGATGGAAGCGATTACTTCCAAGCTACCTCTAATGTTGCCAACCATGTTTCCGCGTCAGGGTCTGCTGTATTCCCAGATGCAAGTTCAGCCACAACAAGTACACGTTTCCTTCATCAAAATGGAGCTAGTAGTAAAGTTTGGAAGCCAACAGTTAACTTAACTGGTATTGCTGCACATACAGGCAACCCAACCGGCAAGTACAATCATAATGATGTTGTGAAGGGTGCAACGGATTACTACAAAGCGTCTGCAAGTTGGAGTAATGTAACTAATCATACATCGGGTGGAGATGTATCGAGTTTCGGCAATTCAAAAGTGGTACATAACAGTGGGAACGATACATTTTATCAATCTCAGGGCGATTTAAGGTCATCTGCGATTAATAATTGGACTGACACAAATTTCTCTGCAGGAAATGCTTTATCTGACACAATCAGGGATGGTGCAGGGTCTGGCTACTACACACCTAAATATGATATTTCCAATACTTTCATTAACAGTAACACTTACAATGCAACAAATTTAGTTAAAGACAGTGGAAGTTATTACCAATTTCAAGTTGCATACTCTGGAAACTACTCACCGGGTGTTGCTGCAAACGCTATCGTACTGGGTAGTGATGGAAAATATTATCAAAACACTTCTGGTGGTGCGAATTCAAATGACCCAGCCCCTCCCACTAGTGGAGCCGGATGGAGTGCGGGTTACTCAACTTTAGATGCAATGCAGGCTGGACTTGGTAATAGCGTAATTAAAAAATACACTACAACAAATCCTGCTAATGCTACTGCTCGGACTGACTTGTGGGATGATGTTACTACAGCAGTTGATCTATCCAATACTGCTCATGCCCAACTATCCACATATTGGCAGGATGCCACTTCAATTGTAGCGACGGGAACAGCTTACTGGGTCGTTGATAATGATCCTTTAACACTTTCGAGTGCTAACGGTTATTGGGTTGAAGATACTCAAGCCACGACACCTGCAACAGGTGGTTCAGGCGTATGGTCCAATGTTACCAACAAAGCAAAGCTAGCCGATGTTACAGGTACAAGTGGTGGAGGTAATGGTCTTTGGGCAGTTGCGGATGCGAGCACCTTAGCAGGTAACGCAAATTGGTGGGTTGATGTTAATAACGATCTAACTAACCCAAGCTCAACCAATGATTTTTGGACCGATAAAACATCGGGTATTTTTGACTTTGCTGACATTGGCAATGGTAACGATGTAGACACTTACTGGGGAAGCTCGAATGTAAATGCGGAACTGACTGATGATACTAACGGTGGTTTTACAAATTGGTGGGACGACAAAACCACTAAGTTGACAGATCTCACCCTGGTTGCATCAGACGCTGAAACTCAAGCTTTTTGGTCAATTAAAACTAGTGAGTTAACTGACGCATCTGATTCTGGTTTTTCTAATCACTGGACGGAATATGGACACGCTACTAGTGCAGCTTCATTTGACTCTAACTACTGGCAGCAAATCAAACCAGGAATGAAGCGTATTGGCTCAGCTGGTGCAGTAACCAACGCAATTGATTATTCCATTTGGGCAAAAGCTGGCAATGTTGCTGGATACTCAGGCTCAGACGGCAAGTTCGGAACTCGCGATTCAGGGGAAGATGCATTTGCCAGAAGTGCTTCTCATGATTTTAGTTCGACATTCTCAGGTGCAAGTGCCAATGATATAGTAAAGGGGAGTGACGGGAAATATTACCGTGCACGGATAAACACATCTACTGACCCCACTCTTGCTGGAAATGCAAACGATTGGGATTTGATTGCTGACAGCCTCTCTAATGCGAACAAGCATGTACACACAGACAGTGATTTATGGGAGGCAGTAACAATCACAGATCCAGATGCCACTTCGTCCCCTTATTGGGAGCAATTAGAGGAAACTGTTATTCAAAGTTCTCAGGCTTTAGGTACAATTAATATGCAAGTTTCATTAGCAAGTGCTAATTTTGGAACAGCCTTAACTCCAAACACCTCGGGGTTAGGCAACTTTTTCATTGGAGAAGGGGAGGGAGCCGTCCGAATTGATTACAACGTCAATTCTGATACGGTCGCCACATTACTTGATCGAGTTAATTCATCTGATGCCAATGTACATATGTATTATGACCCCGTGAGTGATCGCTTTGTGGTCCGCAATAAAGAAGCTGGCTCAATTGGAATAACTCTTCATGAATCTACATCATGGGATGCACTAACAGCCAACCAAGGTACGGGTAATTTACTTAATGCAATGGGCTTGGCTGCCATATCTGCTAATTACACCGCTCACAACACTGCAAATAACAGCACATATTTAAACGGAACTTATGTCAGTCTTGCAGGAATTGGTGGGGATCCAACTACTTTTTGGCAGGCATTGCAGGATGCTCCAACTGAAGATCCTTCGACTTCTAGTACTCAATGGAGACAGGTTATCCAAGGTGTAGGGCGTGCCATGGTTAGCGAACTTGGTCAAAATTCAACGGTTCGAGTAAATAATGGTGACCTTGTTTACAGCAATAAAACTGTTTTTACCGACGCTGAGCATGGTTACGATGGAATTACTTTTGATATTGCTCAGGCCGCTGTAAATGACTCCGCATCTTTTGTGGTTGCTCGTGATTCATCCCAAGCAAAAGCTGCAATTGATAAATTAGTTGAAGAGTTTAATGACGCACAGGATTATATAAAAAGCCTGACATCAGTCACAAATGACGGTGAAAGAGTCAGTGCAGGTAAATTCTCCAGTAACATCGAAATAAGTAGGCTTGGAAGCCAACTGCGTAAGGTTGTATTTGGTGATTCTACACCTCACTCCCAAAGTGGCACAACATCCGACGGCTCAAATTTGGTTATAAATTCGAGAGACGCAGGTAGTTCAGAACTTATTGCGATCGCAACAGATTTAAATTTTGATTCTAATAATGATGGTTACATTGTTAAGGTTTTAGATGATAACAACTCAGGGAGTCCAAAATACTGGAAATATGTGGCTGCCGGAGGCGGAAGTGCCGACTGGACTGAAACTGATCCTGTTTACACTAGTTTTAGACTCTCAAATATC
This sequence comes from Opitutia bacterium, assembly GCA_002694035.1. GTDB lineage: Bacteria > Verrucomicrobiota > Verrucomicrobiia > Opitutales > Seribacteraceae > Seribacter. Next base: position 5,964 of record NZKY01000140.1, on the reverse strand, counting down.
GGATTGGATTTCGGGATTGGTTCAGATCGAATCATTGTTAAAAATTCTGCACTCTTGCTTCAAGAGTTAGAAAAGAACCCTGAAAAGGTAAAAGCTTTATTTAGTGATGCACGGGTTGAATCGACAAAGACTGCCACAGCATCCGATTTACTCCTTACGCCCACTCCTAAAACCCTGAATAATAACGATCCCAATAATCCAACCGGGGCAAATGCTAATGTTGGAGACACAATAGCAAACTCGGCTGCATATGATGCAAACACATCATCCTACCGCTCTTATCAGGGGATTTCTAATGCTTTGGATGAATTTATCAGTGCTTTTCTTAGCGGTGATGAAAATACTGGTTATCGAGGTGCTTACAATACCCATATTGAAAGTATTCGTAGTCAGAACAAAAGAATTGATGAAAGGATTGAAGATATGGAACGCTATCTTGAGCAGAGAGAAAAGACTTTAAGTGATGGATTTATGCGAATGGAAGAAATGCAATCACAATTAAATACTCAGCTTCAAACCCTCCAAAATTCATTCAATAAAAAATAATGAGCCATTCCCGAATTTTCTTTTTAGTATTAATCACATGCGTAGTTATTTCTGGCTGCCGTCGTTTCGAGCAGGATAAAGTCGTTGCAAGAGCCGAACCATTTGTCCCTACAAACCTTTATCCTATTGAAAGGCTTCCCAATTATTTCAACCGTGTTGTAGTACTGCCATGCTATTACCCTGATGAAGACTCTCAGCTTTTAACGTTTGTGGATGAAATCTTTCATCAAGAGTTAGCCCAGGAAAGAATTTTTGAAACCGTCCGAATAGATTCTGATCAATTAAACGAGAAGTTTGGGAAGAGAAGAGTTTCTTCTACCGGGGTTTTACCTGAAAACTTTCTTCGCAGGCTTGAAGAAATGTCGGATGCAAATGGCGTTCTTTTTGTCGATCTCGATTCATACCGACCATACCGACCACTGGCACTTGGAGTTAGGGCAAAGTTGGTCGATATAAAAACTGGTGAATTTATGTGGGCTATAGATGAAACATTTGATGCTGGCCATGCAAGTGTCATAGTTGGATCAAATATTTTTCAGGAAAAAGAACAAGTTCGTGCACTTTCAGCAAAAACTTCTGGTAGTGTTCTTCATGCACCTCGAATTTTTGCCAAATATGTGGCAGCCACCACATTTTCTACTTTGCCCATGAGATAGTGCAATTTCTTCTTGCATTATACGTCTAATTGGCACACTATAAGCTTAGTCTATTTTATGGACGCAATTACAAGTAACAACACTAGCAAATTAACTCAGGTTTACTCCAAGCCTGATAGTTCTATTGCGTCCAACTCCAAAGATGTTTCAAAAGCAACTAATCATGTTCAGTTGACTGACATATCCGAATTGGCAGACCGTGTTTCTAAATCTGCTGATGATATACGACCTGAAGCTGTCGAACGTGCAAAGCGTTTACTCTCCGACCCTGATTGGATAAATGACACATCCTTAGAAAAATTAGCTGACAAAATTTTATCTACAGAAGATTTTTCAGGTTAACTTCTTCCACATATGCAGTACGATAAAATAGCAAAGTCATACAAAGCACAATCTGTGCAGACTGCAAGCCCTGGAAAACTTGTTCTAATGCTTTTTGATGGTTGCCTTCGATTTACGACAGCAGCTAAAAGAGCATTCGAGGAAGAAGAATTTACCAAGAGAAATGAGGATGTTAACAATAATCTTATCCGTGCTCAAAATATTGTAACAGAACTCCAATCATCTTTGGATATGTCCGTGCCGGGTGAATTGCCTGGTACACTTTATCGTTTGTATGATTATGTCATGCATCAATTGCAACAGGCTAATCTTAAGAAGGAACCCGATACCATAGACGAAGCTGAAAAAGTAATTTCTGAATTACGGGACGCTTGGTCTGAAATGTTGGCTCAAAACCCGGAAAACGAGATCTCCAGTGACCAACAACCTGGTTCTATCTCACTCCAGGCTTAAATTTTATTTTATATTCTACTTTGAGCATAGAGCCCAAAGATTTTGAGTTTTTCCTGAATGCCTTAGAAACTCACGAGAATCTACTTCATGCCGAAACACAAGCAATTGCGGCTAAGCATTTAGATACAATTGAATCTATTCTTGAAAAGAAAGACGAGAGTTTAAGATTGTTATTGGAAGCAAAGGATTTACTTGGTGAAGATCCAACAAAAAACAAAAGTGCAGACAAGCTAATCGACCGGGTTATTGAGTTACAAAAAAGAAATGCAGAGCTATTTAAAAAACTGGTTGATAGGCAAACTGCAAAAGAAAATTCCGAAGGTAAAATTGACCTAAAGCCGATAGATCAAAGATTAAAAAAAGCTTATTCAAAAAGTACATATGATTCCAACTCCCGTTTGAATTTTTAAATTTCCACTTACCTTTCATTTTCTTCAAGGCATTGATCTTGCCCATGGAGTCTATAATACTATTGTAATCTCCTTCTATGGATAAAAAGAATTTATTTGAAAAAGTATGGAAGGCACATTCAGTTGGTCTTCTCGCCAATGGTCAAACTCAATTATTTGTTGGGCGTCATCTGATACATGAAGTTACAAGCCCACAAGCCTTTGGTATGTTGCGTGAGAAGAATCTGCCAGTTCGTTACCCCGAAAGAACCTTTGCGACAGTTGACCACATTGTTCCTACAAACGAAGTGCAAGAACCATACTCTGATCCGCTTGCAGACGCTATGATTAAAGAGCTAAGGCGGAATTGTAAAGATTTTGGCATAACATTTTTTGATACAGATACTGGCAAACAGGGCATCGTTCATGTGGTTGGTCCAGAACAAGGATTGACCCAACCGGGTATGACCATTGCTTGTGGAGATTCACATACATCTACGCACGGTGCTTTTGGTGCCATCGCTTTTGGAATTGGGACAAGCCAGGTTCGAGATTTACTTGCGACGCAAACTATGGCTCTTGGGAAACTTAAAGTGCGCCGTATCGAGGTAAATGGAGAACTTAATTCAGGAATTTACGCAAAAGATGTAATTTTGCACATAATTAGGAAATTAGGCGTCAATGGAGGAACTGGATTTGCATATGAGTATGCTGGAGATGTTTTTGAATCCTTTTCTATGGAAGAAAGGATGACTGCATGCAATATGTCTATTGAAGGAGGAGCCCGCGTGGGATATGTGAATCCGGACAAGAAAACATTTGAATACTTGAAAGGCAGACCTTATTCACCAAAAGAAGACCAGTGGGATGAATCCGTTGCTAAATGGATGTCTTTCGCTTCTGATGTAGGTTGTGCTTATGATGATGTTGTAAAAATTAATGCTTCCGACATCGAACCTACAATCACATGGGGTATCAATCCTAGCCAAGCTATTGGTATAAATGATTCAATACCTGACCCTCAAAATGCTGATTCGACTGATAAAGCCAGCTTACAGGAGGCGATTGATTATATGAAATTAAGCCCAGGGTCTAGTATCAAAGGAACGCCAATAGATGTTGCATTTATTGGCTCTTGTACAAATGGAAGAATTTCTGACCTTGAGGAAGTTGCTTCTCAACTGAATGGTCACAAGGTTAAAGATGGATTGAAGGCTATTGTTGTACCTGGATCTCAAATTGTGAGCAAGATTGCCGAGGAAAAAGGGATAGATAAAATCTTTCGGAATGCAGGGTTTGAATGGAGATCGGCTGGTTGTTCAATGTGTTTGGCTATGAACCCTGACAAGCTAATTGGTGATCAACTTTGTGCCAGTTCAAGCAATCGAAACTTTAAGGGTCGCCAGGGGAGTCCAACCGGTAGAACTATGCTAATGAGCCCCACTATGGTTGCCGCTGCTGCTATTACTGGAGTAATTACTGACAGCCGTGAACTTTTCCCAAAAAAATAAATTTTATTATGCCTTTAGAGAAAATTCATAATGTTTCTGGCACTATAGTCCATGTGCCAGGCGATGATATTGATACGGATAGAATTATTCCTGCCCGTTTTATGAAATGCGTTACTTTTGATGGGTTAGGCGAATTTTTATTCTATGATATGAAGTTCCACGAAAATGGAGATTTAAAGGATCATCCATTAAATGAACCGCAGTTCAAAAATTCATCCATAATGCTTACTGGGTCTAACTTTGGATGTGGTAGCTCACGCGAACACGCACCACAATCTCTTTTTCGAGCTGGTTTTCGTGCTATTATTGCAGGGAATTTCGCTGAAATTTTTTTTGGAAATTCAATTAATCTTGGTATGCCTTGCGTGTCCGTTACCGAAGAAGACAGAAATTTAATTGCCGGTTTAATTACCGAGAATTCTGAGCTTAATGCTAGTTTAGATATATTAGAATCCAAAATTAAAGTAGGTGACCATTCGATCTCATTTGATCTTAGATCGGGTGCTCGAGATTCTTTACTGAACGGTACTTGGGATCCTCTTGATGAGTTATTACAGGCACGGCAAACGGTTGAAAAACTACACCAGAATCTTTCTTACACATAAAGTGGTCTCTTTTCACAGATTTTTAGCATTACCACTTTTTGGGATTTTTTTTCTTTCAGGCTGTCCTTTTGATAATAATAAAGTTTTTCATAATTCTGATTTTTTACTAGCAATTTCAGAGGAAGGTCTGAAATACCAGTCTGTCCCTCTGGGGAGTCTTCCCAAACTCACTACCCACTCTGATGTTCCTGGCAAAAGAGCAGCTTACTTTGTTGATGATATTGGCTTTATTCTTGTTGAGGCTGAAGCAGCGATTAACGCTAATCTGTTAAGTGATTTAAACAACTCTTCGATTAACTTTATTAATGAAAACTTAATTTTGTATACCCATTCAGAAAATAATCATGAGTTTATAAAGATTTTTCAAAATATGAAGCCTGCACTATCATTAAATCAAACTGGAATTTTCAAATACCCACTTGTTTTATGTTTGTTTACAGCAGTCTTTATTTTCACCGAAAGATTATACTCTCTAAGAAGAGGACTAACTTTTCCTCGAAAAGTAGAAAAAGCTCTTCAGAATGGTGAATTCCCTGATAAGCGATGGAAAAAACGATCCGCTGCCGAAAGAATAGTTTATGTCGCAATAAATGAGCATCCTTCCCAGGAAGCTTTATTGTCTTATGCAAGACTGGAAATTGCTGCCATGGAAAAAGGCTTATACCTGCTAGAAGCAATTATTGCAGGTGCTCCCCTAATTGGACTCCTTGGAACAGCGACTGGTTTAGTTCAAGTTTTTTCAGTGTTACCTTCAACTGGTTTGTCAGGTGGAACTGAAATCTTTTCAGAGGGGATTGCCTTGGCACTTCTTACTACAATTATTGGACTTGGAATCGCTATACCTTCTCTTTTAGGGCATGCTTTCCTTGTCAGGGTGATTGAAAAAAGATCCGCATCTTTAGACTGGCTTACAGCACGACTCATTGATGCGACTATTCAAAATAAAGTTTCATTTTCACCCAAATGATTCTTGTTAACAAAACAAGAAGGAAACCAAGGATTGATATGGTTCCCCTGATTGATGTTTTAATGGTTTTGATCATCTTCTTTCTAGTTACGATGCAGTTTAAAGATTTACGTGCTTTGAATGTTAAGCTGCCAAAGATTGAAACAGCAGGTTCCAACTTAATTAAGAACGAATTAATTATATCAGTATCCAAAAACGGACTCTACACAGTGGATAGTCAAAAGGTTTCCATAGATAAGTTACAAAAAATATTTTCCTCAGCTTCCTTACTTCAAAAGAAGCCAACTGTACTTGTTGTGGCAGACGAAGATTCGGCACTTAAGCATGTGACTGAAGTTGTAGATTTATGCCGTAAAAATGGACTTGAGGACTTTCGACTTCAGGCAAGGTAGGATTTTAAAATTCAGGAAAAAATGGATTGAATTTCTTTTCCTCAGCGATGGTAGTTATAGGTCCATGTCCAGGGCATATAACAGTTTCATTGGGCAAAGTCAT
>NZKY01000139.1 GCA_002694035.1 Opitutia bacterium | reverse complement strand
GCAGCACCGGTGATTTATTGTCAAAATCTTCTAAGCGTACCAAATGCGGTCTTTCACGCAGTTGTTGCCAATAGTGGAAATGCAAATGCTTGTACTGGTCAGCAGGGCGAATTGGATTCTAAAAAGATGGCTTCTGAAGTAGCCAGACACTTGGATATTAAAAAGGAGGAAGTATTGGTGTGTTCGACCGGGCGGATAGGTGAAAAATTACCAATGACACGTATCACCACTGGGATAAGAGAAGCCAGTGAAGATATCCTTGATGAATGTGACGGAGCCCGTGCTTTTCAGGAAGCTATTCTGACTTCGGATACATGTACCAAATCATGCTCGGCAAAAATTACTACTTCCCGTGGTGAAGTCACCATTGGTGGTGTAGTAAAAGGGGCTGGTATGATTGAGCCAAATATGGCAACCATGCTTGCCTTTCTTACTACTGATATTCAGGCGACCAATCAGGAACTTCAAGAAATTGTTCAACATGCTGTTAATCAATCATTCAATCGAATCACCATTGATGGGGATATGAGTACAAATGATTCAGTTCTTCTGCTGGCTAATGGAGCATCAGGAATTATTCTCTCCGAAGAATCGAAAACTGTGCAAAATAATTTTTCTCAGGCTGTGATAGCTATTTGTTCGTGCCTTGCAAAAAAATGTGTAACGGACGGAGAAAAAGTGACTAAATTTGTAAAAATAATTGTGGAGGATGCCAGTGATACGGATTCAGCACTTAAGGTAGCTCGCTCCATAGCCAACTCTCTATTGGTCAAATCATCCTGGTATGGATCAGATCCGAATTGGGGACGAATTGTCGATGCGGCAGGCTATGCGAAAGTGGGAATTTCTTTCGAAAAGCTCAGCATGCACTACAATAACACACCTGTGCTCAACAAGGGACGTCCTTTAATAAGTAATAAATCGGTATGGAAAGAAATTGTTTCAGCTAGTGAATTTTCAATTTCCCTGAACCTTGGAATGGGGAAAGAAAAAGGTGAAATTTGGAGCAATGATTTGAGTGAGGAATATGTAAATTTCAACAAGAGTGAATAATGCCTGAAATGGAAGAGAGTAAAAAAAAGGCCAGTATTCTGGTTGAGGCTTTACCCTATGTTCGCCGTTTTCGCGGTTCCATATTTGTGGTCAAATATGGAGGAAGCTTTATGGACTCACCTGACCCAGAAGTTCGTTCACGGGTAGCCCAGGATCTCGTCTTTCTTAACTTTGTCGGAATAAAAGTCGTCGTGGTTCATGGCGGGGGCAAAGCAGTTACCCGCACCTTGGCAGAAAAAGGAATAGAGGCAAAATTTATTGATGGCTTGCGGGTTACAGATAGTGAGACCATTCAAGTGGTTGATCAGGTACTTAACGGATCAGTGAATGAGGAAGTGGCATCCTTTGTCTCCAAGTTCGACTGTGAAACAAAAAGAATACCCGGTAAAGAGGTTCTAATTTGTGAAAAACAAAATCATTCAACGGATCTTGGCTTTGTCGGTGATGTACTCACCGTTCAAACGGAACCTATTCTCGAGGCTCTCGAATCCGGTGCAATGCCCATTCTTTCATCAACCGGTTCAGATGCAAACGGACAATGCTACAATGTTAATGCGGATACAGTTGCTGCAAAAGTTGCTATTGCATTAAATGCCAGACGATTGGTCTATCTTTCAGATGTGCCCGGACTTTTAGAGGATCCAAGTGATCCCAATTCTCTTTTATCCAGTCTTCCAGTCAGCCAGGTTGAACCCCTAAAAAATCGAGGAGTGATTGCTCAAGGTATGCTTCCCAAAGTAAACAGTGCAGTGGAAGCATTGAATAATGGAGTTAATCGTGTACACTTTATCGATGGAAGATTAGCCCATAGTATATTGCTAGAAATTTTTACAGATGAAGGAATCGGAACGGAAATTATTCATTCCTGAACCCCAAAGAGATGGATTCTGATCATTCAAAATATTTGGTAGGAAATTATGCTTCCCCTTCAATTGATCTTGTGAAGGGAAAAGGTGCCTGGGTGTGGGATAGTAAAAATAAAAAATATCTGGATTTCACATCGGGAATTGCAGTTACTAATATTGGACACTGTCATGAACACTGGGTAAAAAAAACATTCAGCCAAGCTCAGGAAATGGTACATTGCTCAAATCTCTTTTCCATACCCGAACAAGTTAGACTGGCTAAAAGAATGGTAGAAAATATTGCTCCTGGGAAAATGCTCTTTTGCAACAGTGGTGCAGAAGCCAATGAAGCTTTAATAAAATTCTCTCGTCTGGTTGGTAAAAAAAGAGAACCTCACAGGCACAAATTATTGGTCGCAGAGAATGGTTTTCATGGACGGACCATGGGTGCACTTTCCGCTACATCATCCCCAAAATATAGAAACGGATTTGAGCCTTTGCTCGAAGGTTTTTCTTTCGCACCTCTCAATGATCTCCATGCTTTTGAGAAAAAAATCGACCAGGAAACAATTGGAATCATGGTCGAATCTATTCAGGGAGAGGGAGGAATCAAAGTGGCTCGGGATGATTTCCTTCTTGGTCTGCAGGAACTTTGCCGTGAAAAAAATCTCCTATTTCTTCTCGATGAAGTACAAGCGGGAATTGGAAGAACAGGAGAATTTCTTGGCTTTCAAAAATCGGGGATTGAACCTGATGCTGTAGCCATTGCAAAGGGTTTGGGTGGAGGTTTCCCAATTGGAGGTGTTTGGATTGCTGAAAAATGGGTCGATATTTTTACACCCGGTTCTCATGGCACAACTTTTGGTGGATCCCCCCTCGCCTGCTCAGCTGCTAATGCGGTACTAGATGTTTTAGAAGCTGAAAATCTTATTGAAACAGCAAGAGAGAAAGGAAATATTCTGCTGAAAGGACTGAATGAATTACATTCCTCACACCCAAAGATTATTTCTGAGGTTAGGGGAAGAGGACTGATGCTAGCTTTGGTTTGTCATCAGGCACCAAACAAAATAATTCAAAATTTTAGGGAAGAAGGTTTGTTAGTCGTTGGTGCGGCAGAAAACGCAATTCGCTTCCTCCCGCCTTTAAACATTTCAAAGGAAGAAATCGGAGAGGCCCTTGCAATCTGTTCAAAGGTGCTTAAGAACTTCAAACCAGACTCGAGTAAATGAAACACTTTTTAGAAGAAAATAACTTCACAAAAGAAGAAATTGAATCTGTTTTTCAACAAGCATTTAAATTCAAAAGAGAAAGAGATCAAAGACCTTCTAATGATTTGCTTGGTCAAACTTGGGGAATGTTGTTTTATAAGAACAGTACCCGCACACGGGTTTCTTTCGAAGTCGGTGTCAGGGAAATGGGAGGACATCCACTCATGCTTGATTTATCCAATACCCAAATTGGTAGAGGTGAAAGCATAGAAGATACAGCTAAAGTGTTGTCCCGGTTTCTTGATGGTTTAATCATCCGAACGCACGGACATGAAATCATTAAAGAATTTGCTCACCATGCTAAGATTCCAGTGGTGAATGCACTTACGGATTTCTTACATCCTTGCCAAATTTATGCCGATTGTATGACTATTCTGGAAAAAACTGGTTCTTCTGAAAATCCGTTTTCCGGACTACAGGGTAAGAAATTGGTCTTTTTTGGAGATACAAGTTGTAATATGGCAAATTCCTGGATTCTAGCTGGCGCACTCTGGGGTATGGAAATCTGGCTTTGTGGACCGAAAGAATTTAAACCACACGAAGAGATTAAAAATTTTTGTGATACTGCAGGGCTTTCGAGTAATTGGAATTTCACCACAGATTGCATCGGAGCTTCAAAGGATGCTGATATTCTATATACCGATGTATGGGTGAGTATGGGCTGTGAATCGGAAGAAAATGATCGAAAAGCCAAAATGTCACCCTACCAGGTAAAAGCACAATTTTTTGAACATGCCAAAGACGATGCTTTATTCATGCATTGCATGCCGGCACATCCTGGGGAAGAAGTAAGTGATGAAGTTCTTAAATCTCCTAAATCTATCCTTTTCGACCAGGCTGAAAATCGATTACATATTCAAAAAGCCATTCTTAAAGAACTATCTGAAAATAAAAATACATGAAAATTATTCTCGCCTACTCGGGAGGTTTAGATACCTCCGTTCTGCTACATTGGTATGCAAATGAACAAAATGCTGAGGTAATTACCTACTGTGCAAATGTTGGACAGGAAGAAGAGCTCGATGGTTTGGAGGAAAAAGCTCTTGCCACCGGAGCAACTGCTCATCGCACCTTGGATTTGGTCGATGAATTTGCGGAGGATTATATTTTCCCTATGGTCAGGGGTAATGCTGTTTATGAATCGCAATACCTTCTTGGTACTTCAATCGCCCGCCCAATTATTGCCAAAGCACAGATTGATATCGCTCGTGAATTTAATGCTAACGCCGTGGCACATGGTGCAACTGGAAAAGGAAATGACCAGTGCCGATTTGAACTAACTTTTTCTGCTTTAGCCCCGGATTTAAAAATACTTGCTCCATGGCGAGATGCCTCTTTCAGAGAACAATTCCCAGGACGCAAAGAAATGATCGAATATTGCAAGACTCACAAAATCGATGTGGAAGCAAGTGCATCCAAGCCCTACTCAATGGATCGTAATCTTTGGCATATTTCATATGAAGCAGGAATATTGGAGGATCCATGGTTTGATCCTACAACACCTGACAACAGGAAAATGTACAAATTAAGTGTGGATCCCGAATTGGCACCCGACGAAGCACAGTATATAGAGCTTACTTTTGAGAAAGGAAACTGTGTAGCAATAGATGGAAATAATTTATCGCCTGCTCAGGTAGTTACCCAATTAAATAAGATCGCTGGAAAGCATGGAATTGGCCGGGTTGACTTGGTTGAAAACCGATTTGTTGGTATGAAAAGCAGGGGAGTTTATGAAACTCCCGGAGGTACCATTCTTCTACATGCCCATCGTCAGATGGAAACCCTCACTATGGATCGTGACCTTATGCATTTAAGAGATTCTTTAGTGCCACGTTATGCCGAATTAATTTATTATGGTTTTTGGTTTGCACCCGAAAGAGAAGCGTTACAGGCATTAATTGATAAAAGCCAGGAAACAGTCAGTGGGGTCATCCGCCTAAAACTTTATAAAGGTAATGTGACCACAGTAGGAAGAAAGTCGGATTTGTCCTTATATGATGAGTGCATAGCTTCAATGGATGATGATGAAAGCGATTATCAACCAGAAGATGCGGGCGGGTTCATCAGACTGAATGCTCTGCGCTTAAAGGAAAGACAGAGAAAGCAAAATTATAGAGTTTAAAACATCGATTTTCTTGATGCATTTACTTTTTATAGATAACTACGATTCCTTTACCTATAACCTGGTTCAATATTTTGGTGAATTAGGAGCAACATCAGAGGTTATCAGGAATGACTCAGTAAGACCTGAGGAAATAAATGCGGAAAATTTTAATGCAATTGTAATATCTCCTGGACCCTGCGACCCGTACCGGGCTGGAATTAGCCTCCAAATCATTGAAAGATTTTCTAAAATTAAACCTATTCTTGGCGTATGTCTTGGGCACCAATGTATTGCTCAAGCATTTGGGGGAAAGATTGTAAGAGCCGGGCACTTAATGCATGGAAAAACCTCACCTGTCCATCACAACAATACAGATTTATTTCTAAATTTGCCTAACCCACTCACAGCTACGCGTTATCATTCTTTGCTTATCGAGCCCGCTTCAATGCCCGATTGTCTTGAAATTACTGCCCGCACAAAAGATGAGGAAATTATGGGAATTAAGCATAAAGCCTTACCTATTTGGGGTGTCCAATTCCATCCCGAATCCTTGGCCACAGAAAAAGGAATTATGATCTTGAAGAACTTTATCAATCTCTGTTAGAAGATACTTGTGTGTGTGGAAAACGGAAATCTTAAGAATTAATGCATTGTCCCAAATGTTCTTCGGACGACTTAAAAGTCCTCGATACGAGGGCTGGGAAAGTTGCATCGACTAGAAGAAGAAGAGAATGTCAAAACTGTGGACATAGATTCTCTACCATTGAGGAAATTCTCAGGGAAGATTTGGTTGTGGTCAAACGGGATGGTCGAAGAGAGAGCTTTGACCGGACCAAGTTGGCAATGGGATTAAGAAGAGCGATTGCAAAACGGCCAATCGACGCAGAACAAATAAATGCGTTGCTATCCCAGACACTTCGTCAAATTGAAAACGAATTTGATGGCGAAGTTCCTAGCCGGGCAATTGCCGATGCAATCATGCTAAGACTCAAAAATGTGGATGGAGTCGCATGGCTTAGATATGCTAGTTTCTACGAAAATTTCATGGGGATTTCTCATTTTCTTGAGGAATTAGTTAAATTAGGTGGTGAAATAAAGGGTGACAAAAACGGCGGATAAAAAAGACGACTATACCAGACTACAAAATCTAAATGCTTTGTTCTCCGTAATAGGAAGCGGCTCAACGCATGAGGAAACCTTGCAGTTACAAAGAACGCTTTCTTTTCTTCGGGAGAATGATGGAAAAAGAGTTATGCCCGTAAAATCATTTGAACACTGTGTCGATCAGGTCGTCCGTTTTCATTTCCCCAATAAGAGAAACTTTGGTTATACTCATTGGAACGCAAGGGTTTCACCCATTGACCCACTGTGGATTCGGGCATCTGTGGTCGAATTTGTGAATTCTTCACACAGTGTCGACCGTGGTGTTCTTTTGATTTCGGGCCTTCGAGAATCTCTGCTTGGGCCCAACAAAAGGTGGAGTATAAAAAGGGAGAAATGCTATCAGGAAATTAGAAATTTCATTGAAGAATTAGTGATGCACCACGCTGAGAAAGAACAGGGTCTATCTGTCTTATTCTTCTAAGTTTTATTTGCTATCTACAGGATTTGTCTCTTCTGGGTAACTGCCCAAAACTTTAAGAAAAGGACAAGTCTTTTCTAATTCTTTTATGACCTCTAAAACTTTTGTATCATCCCGATGACCAATAAAATCTACAAAAAAATAGTAATCCCATGTTTTTAAGCGACTTGGACGGGATTCAATTTTACAAAGGTTGAATTCACGATCAGAAAAGGTTTTTAAAGCCCCTTTTAGTGCTCCAACTTGATCAGGAAGAGAAAGAACGAGACTTGTCCGATAGGTTATACCATCTCTTTTAGGTAAAAATTTGCGAGCTACAACCAAAAAGCGAGTAACGTTATTTTTACGATCCTGAATCTCATCTTGCTGAGAAGGGACCTGGTAAATCCTCCCGGCAAGTTGGCCAGCAATGGCCGCGTTTTTTTTCTCTTGATTCAGAGATTTAACGGCTTCTGCAGTACTTGTAACAGGGACCAAACGGGCATTGGGTAGGTTTCTCCGCAACCAATCTCCACACTGAGCGAGAGCTTGGTCCTTAGAATGTACCTCATCGATTTCTGAAAGAGGGAAAAAACTAAAAAGAGAGTGCTCAACTTTTAAAAATACCTGAGCAATAATAGTTAGCTCAGTCTCGACCAAAAGATCGAGTGATCGATTAACGGCACCTTCTGTGGAATTTTCAATGGGAACCACGCCATAATCACATTCACCACTTTCCACAGCCTGAAATACATCAGGAATATCTGGTAAGGCTCGGTAATTTAATGTGGATCCAAAATTGTTAACCGCAGCCTGATGCGTATAAGTTGCTTCTGGTCCTAAATAACCAATCGTCAAATTTTTTTCCAAGGCAATTGATGCGGAGATGATCTCGCGATAAATAATACGAAGAGAATCCTTATGTAAAGGACCGGAATTGATATTTCCTAATTTTTCAAAAACCTGTTCCTCTCGAGCAGGATCATAAGGGTCTACACCAAGCTCGTTTTTAATTCGTCCAATTTCCACAGCTGCACGCACGCGTTGATTTAACAAATCGACAATTTTCGAGTCGATTCGATCAATCTCATCTCTTAGAGACTCTAAATTTTTATTTTCCACAAAAAAAGGTTGTTGCGAATGAAGAAGAAATTGGTTGTTTTCGCAATTCCTTATCATACTTGATTCCAAATGAAATCAAATCATAATCTTTTCTAATGAATTCATGCAACCGCAACTTTTCATCCATCGTTGTTGATGGTAATGATCGCGCTCCCAATCGTTCAATGCTCCGGGCCGTTGGTTTTAATGATGAAGATTTTCAAAAACCTCAGGTAGCCGTATGCTCAGCCTGGAGCATGGTGACTCCATGTAATTCTCATCTTGATGAGCTGGGCAAAGCATCTGTTCAAGGAGTGGACAACTCAGGAGGGAAGGCAGTTCCATTTGGTACCATTACGGTTTCTGATGGGATAAGCATGGGAACGCCTGGAATGAGATACTCCCTAGTTTCAAGGGAGGTAATAGCCGATTCAATCGAAACAGTGGTTGGAGCGGAAGGGATGGATGGCATTGTTGCAATTGGGGGTTGCGATAAAAATATGCCTGCTTGCGTGATGGCCCTTGCCCGTATGAACAGACCTGGAATTTTTGTATATGGAGGTACAATCCTGCCCGGAATTCATAAGGAAAAAAATCTAGATATTGTATCTGTATTTGAAGCAGTTGGTGCCCATGCATCAGGCCAGATTGATGAGGATGAGCTAACCAATATTGAAAAAAAGGCAATTCCAGGACCAGGTTCGTGTGGTGGGATGTACACAGCAAATACAATGTCTTCGGCAATCGAAGCACTGGGTATGAGCCTGCCCGATAGTTCAGCCCAACTTGCAGTGTCTGAAGAAAAAAGAGTTGATGCTAAAGATGCTGGAGCAGCAGTGGTCAATCTGATCGAAAAAAATATCAAGCCACGGGATATCATGACCCGAAAAGCTTTTGAAAATGCAATCACTGTAGTGATTACCCTTGGTGGGTCAACAAATGCCGTGCTTCACTTACTCGCGATGGCCCATGCCGCCGATGTCACACTTTCCCTCGATGACTTTACTGAAATTGGAAAACGCGTACCTGTTCTCTGCGATCTAAAACCGAGTGGAAAATATAATATGTCCCACTTTGTTCGAATTGGTGGTTTGCGACCTCTTCTCAAAACACTTTTATCAGAAGGACTCCTTCACGGTGACTGTATAACTGTGACCGGCAAGACACTTGCCGAAAATGTGGCTGATTCACAACCCTATGCCCCCTACCCTAGTGGACAAGATTTAGTCCGCCCATTTAATGATCCCATCAAACCGGATAGTCATCTTCGTATACTCTACGGTAATCTTGCTTCCGATGGTGCCGTCGCCAAGATTACCGGTAAGGAAGGATTAAAATTCTCTGGCAAAGCGATCGTTTATGAATCGGAAGAAGCCTCCTTGCGTGGTATTCTTGATGGCGAAGTGGAATCTGGACATGTGGTGGTTATCCGAAATGAAGGACCTGTCGGTGGACCAGGCATGCGTGAAATGCTCTCGCCAACCGGTGCAATCATGGGTAAGGGACTTGGTAAAGAAGTAGCCTTGATTACAGACGGACGATTCTCAGGAGGCAGCCATGGATTTGTAGTGGGACATGTCACCCCGGAAGCAGCTGTGGGCGGTTTGATTGGATTGGTGAAGAATGGAGACCCCATTACCATCGATGCGGAAACTAACCAATTGATCCTTGATTTATCTGCAGAAGAGATTGAACAAAGGAAATCATCTTGGACCCAACCCGAGCCAAAGGAAAAGCGGGGGGTTCTAGCCAAGTATGCCAAGCTGGTAAGCTCAGCTTCTCTTGGTGCAATTACTGATGGAGATTAAAAGATTATGAAACCAGAACTTTATTTATCTCATCCTGAAGCCGATTTCTGGGCAGATTTTTCATTCGTTGATTTTCCGGATGATTATTTATCATCTATGGAGTCCAATATCACATCCGCTCTTCAAGCGATGCAGCAACTGGAAGGTGGATCCATCGCAAATCCCGACGAAAACCGGATGGTTGGTCACTACTGGCTGAGAAACGCAGAGCTTGCTCCAAACGAAGAACTGACCTCGGCGATTCGTAAAACTCTAGCTAAAGTTAAAGAGGTCGCTGATTCCATTCATTCGGGGTCTCTTCAGTCACAGCTAGGTACATTTACTGATCTGCTTGTTATTGGTATTGGCGGTTCCGCACTGGGTCCGCAGTTTGTGGGGAAGGCACTGGGAAATCCAAACATCGACAAATTACGGGTACATTTCTTTGACAACACCGATCCTGATGGGATCGATCATACCCTCTCTGAAATCGGAGATTCACTGAGCACCACTCTCACACTAGTCATATCCAAATCAGGAGGAACTCCCGAAACCCGTAATGGCATGCTCGAAGCTGAAAATGCATTTGTACTTAAAGGATTAGATTTTGCCAAACATGCGATCGCGATTACAGGTGACGGAAGTAAACTACATCAGTATTCACAGGAGAAGGGATGGCTCGATTTTCTGCCAATGTGGGACTGGGTGGGAGGGCGAACAAGTGAAACTGCGGCAGTCGGTCTTTTGCCCGCAGCTTTACAGGGAATTGACATTGATGACTTACTTGGCGGTGCTAAGCAGATGGACGACCTTACACGAAATTCTGATTTTCGAAAAAATCCTGCCGCCATGCTCGCTCTTTCCTGGCACTATCTTACCGACGGAAAAGGAAATAAAGATATGGTAATCCTGCCCTACAAGGACAGACTTGAATTATTTGCAAAATATCTTCAGCAATTGATCATGGAATCCTTGGGCAAAGAAAAAGACCTAGAAGGCAATTTGGTCCATCAAGGAATTGCAGTCTATGGAAATAAGGGATCGACTGATCAGCATGCCTATGTACAACAACTCCGAGAAGGCGTTCCCAATTTCTTTGCCACTTTTATTGAGGTATTAAAGCACAGAGATGCCGAGTCAATTTCTGTAGATGATGATGGAATGAATTCGGGAGATTATCTTCATGGATTTTTTCTAGGTACAAGGGATGCACTCTATGAAAAAGGTCGAAAATCAATTACCCTTACTATTTCCGAAGTTACACCATCAACTGTGGGTGGACTAATCGCCCTGTTCGAAAGAGCAGTTGGCTTATATGCATCACTCGTAGGAATAAATGCCTATCACCAACCGGGAGTGGAAGCCGGCAAAAAAGCAGCCTCTGCTATTCTTGCGGTACGCAAAGCAGTGCTTGATCACCTCACTAGCAGCAAAGGAACTGCTCAAACAGCGAGTCAGGTCGCGAAAGCAATTGGACAAGCAGAGAAGATGACCTGGGTCTTTAAAATTCTAGAAAATTTGGCGGTCAATCAAGAGAACACCTTCGAAAGGATCTCAACTGCTATTCCACTCGAGGATCAATTTCTCGCCCGCTAGTCCAAAACATTTGCCGGTCTTCTCGGAGGAGCCGGTTTTCCCGTGCTAGGCTTGGAAGGTGGTTTAGGCCGCGATGCAAGATATTCCTTCCTGCCCAAGGTACGATAGCCCCAGTCATAACTCCACCAATCATTCCCACGGTGGGCAGGTTTCCAGCCAGCCGGAAACTTCGCTTGATTCGCAAGGTCCCTTGCAGCCATGTAGACTCCAAAACTATCAGGAAAAACTTCATATAAAAGATAATTTTTTCGAGGATTTAAATCGGTAATTATTTTTGTGTATAGAGAACCCGACTTGCTTACCTGCGATTCGCTCTCTCCACTTTTGTCTTTTCTCTCCATAGTAAAACGAATCACCTTATCTTTATCCTCTCTAGCAACTATGGAAAAAAAAGGATTTCCAACTTTATTTCCATTAATTGCCGCAAGAAACTTTTTTGCGTCATATTCCTTATCTTTATTTGGAACAACCCCCGCTTTTTTTAATGTATTCGAAACACTTTCTTTTAAACCGACATCATCAAGTGGAAAAATTTTTCCGTTTCTGCATAAGAATCGATATGGGGTGGAGCCAGCAATTGCCGGCTTAGGATCAGGAAGGCTCACTTCTTTACTTAAAGTTTGTCCGGCAGCGGGCGTTGGTGCCGTTGCAAGCAAACCCTTAACTTTCTTAAACTTTACTTCCATGGACTGAACATCTTTTTGCAGCTTGTTTTTTTGTTCTCTTAAATTTTGCAATTTCGGAGGTGCAAGAGGCATTTCTTTTTTCTTTTCAGCTAATTTCTTTTCTAGCTGAGCTATTTCCATAATTAATTTTTGTTGATCTTTATTTTGTGATGCCTGCTTCAGCTGAATATCCTCTTTTTCCTTAATAAGAGCTTTTCTTTGCTCGGCAAATTGCTTCATTGCCAACTCCATTAGTTCTTTAGAATCTTCCTCTTTTTTCTCTTCAACAATTCTTTTTACTGCGGAATCCGCTCCAAGCTGAACAACAATTAATAAAATAATCAGAATCCCAACAACAGTTGTTATTGTATCGAGCAAGGAATCTAAGCTCCCCCCGGAATCTTTTTTCTTTCTTTTCACGAACCAAGAAAAAGAGAAAGATCTATTTCCCCTTCACCATCAAGGGGAAGCTGCCCGAAACGACAGCCCAAACTATTGCATAACTGAGTTGCTCTGGCCCAGGAATTAAAACCTTTAGTTCGAAGAAGAAAAATTATGAATCTTGCCTCGGGATCAGGTCTTTTAGCAGCACGAGCTTCCTCATATTTACGTACCATATTCCGTGAACCAACGGCCAGCTGAATGGCGGTTAGTTGTATTTCTTTTCCGGTTTTATCCTTCAATGTTATTTTGCTTCCTTCACGCTTAACAAAACGGGCATCAATTTTACTTCCCTGGGCACTTCGCCAAGTCCTGTAAGGTGCCTCTTTAGCAACTTTCTGAACATGGGCTTTCAATTTTCCATGTCCAAGAATCTCAGTAAATGGAACATCGTAATGATTTCCATTCTGCTCATAGACTCGAATACCTTTTTCATTACATTCAATAAAAGTAGGTTCGAGATCACCCCCTGCACCTGACCCACTTTGCTTGACTACCATCTTCGCAAATTTTTCAGGTTCTTTCATTAGTTCCCATTCGTCTTCTGCCTGTTCAAGATCTTTCATCATCTTGGCCAAATCGGCTTTCATTTTCACAACTTCTCCCTGAATCGTCTTAGCTTTTTTGTCCTCAGTCTTTGCCATTTGGACCTGTGCGGTAACCGTTTCAATTTGTTGTTTAAGTTGATCTTTTTTTTGAGGATCAATCTTTTTAAAAGGATCTCTTTTTATTGATTCGATCTCTTTTCTCAGAGCATCCAATTCTTTTTTTTGTTCCTCAATTTTCTTCTGAAATTCTTCATCATCCTGAAGAGCAGTTTCAATCTTTTCATTCACAGCTTCAGGATCGATCTGGGCAATTACAATAGCAGTAATCATTAAGGTTAGTATTCCGATCACACACGCAAGAATACTGAGGAAGGGAAAAAGAGAAATTTCCAAGTCTGCTTTTTTCTTTTTCATTCAGAAAAATTTAAGTCATGACTCTTAATTTGCTTCTTCGATCGTGGTACTTTGCAAAATTTGAGTAAATTGATCAGCTATTTGCCCCATTTGCTGAGCAACTAAGCCCTGCGATTCCTGAAGTTGAACCAAATAGGCCTGTAAATTTTCAATTCTTCCAAGAGTATCAACTTGTCCAGAACCTTCATGTGAATGAACATTAGTTATATTTGGTTCGCGAAGACGCTTTAAAAAATATTCATTACAATATTCATCAACTTTATTAAGCAAATCTTCCTCATTCTTTTGCATTACACTGGTTGGAAACATTACGAACAAACTAAAGATTAAAGATACCAGCGTCGTATCAAATGCCTCACTCAACCCACCTGTTACTTGTCCTAACTGCTCTTTAATCTTTTCAATATCAGCTGCTGCTCCCATTTCGCCACCAAAGCTTGAAACCGCTTCACTAATACCCAAAACAGTTCCAATAAACCCAAGGATCGGAATTGCCCATATAAAGACCTTAATCAGCACATAACTGGAATCTACCATGGTTGCATCTATTTCTGACTGAGATTTAAGCATATCAGCTGTTTCAGTATGATTTTTTCGCACACTAAAGTGTTCAATTCCCCGGAGTATTCGAGTTAACAAAAAACTTTGCTTGGGATCAAAGCCCAGCCTCTTTATGTGAGCGTAAAATTCTCCCAAATTGTCTTCTCTGATATCATGAGAGATATCCTCAGGAAGTAATTTGAACTGCATGACATTCTGCTGATTTTTTAACTTTCGATGCTTAAAAAACAATATCGCAAAAGACCAACAGGCTAAATAAGTAAGAACATAAGGAACCCATCCCCGCTCATAGAAATAATCATAAATAATTTTTGTGCTATCGGTTAATAAAAAAACGAAGAGAAATAAATAAAAAATAATTTCAATACCTAAACCAACTACGGCAGCAATTGCCATTGGAACTGAAGTGGCCGATGCATTATCAAATTTGCCCATCTCATCACTACTCCTTTGCAATCGGTTTACTTTAGCGGCACGCTTTTTTGCTGTCGCAGGTACTTTCATCATTTTCTTAGAGGGCTGTTGCATAAAATATAACCAAATAATTTTTGAAATTTTGGGCAAGAACATCTGTTATCTGAACCAAAACTAAATTCTCAGCAGAAAAGCAGACATGAAGCTAAGGATAAATTTACGTTGTTAAAAAGCTCTTTAACCTTAGAAGATAAAAATCTGCTACAAAGAAAAGCGAAAAAAGCTAAATTCTGACTACAGCGGAGGTAAGGCTTCGGGAAGTGGGGGAAAAGGAGAATCTGCTTCTAACAATCCGTCAGCAGGTTCAACTGAAGGTGCATCTTCAAAAGGTGGGGGCAAAAATGGAGATTCTGGGCTTTCAACAGGTGTTT
The DNA here is from genome assembly GCA_002694035.1 of Opitutia bacterium. Lineage (GTDB taxonomy): Bacteria > Verrucomicrobiota > Verrucomicrobiia > Opitutales > Seribacteraceae > Seribacter. The sequence continues at coordinate 5,308 of NZKY01000139.1, read as the reverse complement.
CAACTTCATCGAAAATTTCTTTAACCTGTTCTGGCATGACTTCAGGCTCCCCTTTTGTGCTATCTTCTTTTTCCATAACAATTTGGTCCAAAGAAAAAGGTTTGGGCTTTTCTTTTTGGGTGGGTAATTTCCGAAGAGATGTAGAAGGTGATGGTTGTAAGTCTTCAAGCTTAACATCCCTAATCCACCAATCTCTGTACTCTACTGTGCCGTCCTCTTTATATTCTTGTACAGCTCCCCAACGTGAACTTCCAATCATAGGTATGAGTAATCGACGGTCTTGGTCGTAATTATGTTTAGCCATCCATGCTTTTTCAACATTAGCCACAGGTTTGTTGAAATTCTCGCTGAAGTTACCTTTGTAGGCATACTCATTTGTACTTTTACAGCCAGAGTGAAACAGGGCTAAAAAGAAAATTAAAATATAGAGCAAAAATTTCATTCCCAAACATGACTATACTGAACTTATTTTGTGCTGGATAGCAAGCGCAACTTGTTCGAACTCATACTAAAACATTCAATTTCTCCAGTCTCCATATTACAACGATAAATCCATCTTTCATTCTCATCGCATATGAACTGATACTTCTTTCTCCTCTCATTATTTTGGTCTAGCAATATTTTGTAGAAAGAATTTTCAATTTTGTTGTAGTCAACATTGGATGGCTTAGGAAAAGATTTTTCGATCAAAGGAACGATTTCTTTAAATTTTCTTTCCACTAAATTTTCTAAATTTATCCCTTGAGTGAAATTTCTAGAATCTTCTGTGACATTGTAGGATACTTCGCCAGAAGGTATAGGCTCCAGTGTCTTATTAACTTCACTGACCTCTTCCTTCATTTTCATTTCTTCAACCGAACATGATCCAAGAACTAGAAAAATTTTACTTACAAATATTGTTTTAAAAAATTTTAACATTCTTAATCTCTTTAATAAATTTAGTATTTCGTCAACATCAGGCCCTGGTTTATGGATTATTTGTTGCCTGAATTTCTAAAAATGCTTTTTGTTTGTGAATGATCGAAAAAGTTCGTTGGGGCATTTTAGGTACAGGAAGAATCGCCAAAGCATTTGCTGAGGGTTTAAAAGATGTGAATAATGGAAAACTAGTTGCCATTGCGTCCAGAAACCTAGAATCTGCCAAGTCTTTTGCCAAGGATTGGAATATTGAAAATGCTTTTGGTTCATACCTTGAACTTGCGCAATCCGATAAAATTGATGCAATTTATATAGCTACTCCACATACTGAACATTCCAATAATGCTGTAATGTGCATGGAAAATAGGAAGGCAGTTCTCTGCGAAAAGCCATTTGCTGTAAACTCTGAGCAAGTTTCCCAAATGATCGAAAAATCTAGGAAACAAAATATTTTGTTAATGGAGGGAATGTGGTCAAGATTTCCCCCTCTAATGTATGAAGTCAGACGACTGATAAAATCAAATGAAATTGGAGAAGTAAGAACCATTCATGCAGATTTTGGTTTTAAGCCCGAAAATGACGATCCAAATGGAAGATTATTCAATCCAAATCTCGCTGGTGGATCCCTCTTAGATGTTGGAATATATCCAATTTCGTTTGCTTTTATGATTAATGGTAAGCCTGAGTCTTTTGTGTCTGACTGGACCCGCGGAAAAACCGGAGTGGATGAACAAGCTTCGGTCATTTTAAAGTACCAGAATGGAAGCATGGCACTGCTTCATTCTTCAATACAATCAGAAACAAGTCAGCAAGCATTCATTTCCGGCACTGAGGGGTCCATCTTAATCGATAAACAATGTTGGCGACCACAAAAATTAACTCTCAAAAAACTGAATTCTCAAAAAGAGGAGTTTATTGAGATGCCTTTCACAGGTAACGGATTCAACTATGAAGCTGAACATTTTGGAAAGTTGTATCTTGAAAATAAAAAGGAAAGCACAATCATGCCCTTGGATGAAAGTTTGGAAATCATTTCTTTTATTGATCAAATTAGAGACCAGTGGGGGTTGAAATATCCTTTTGAATAATCTTCCAGTTATTTCCTATTGCTTGGTCTTTTATACCAAAAGCTACAAAAAGACTTCCAGCGTAAAACGAAAGGAAAGATAATTGGTACGATCATAAAAACAAGAATTTGAATTGAACTAAACCAAACAAGTTTTCGTGAAGATGTTACAACAGGATACTTATCTAGTATCACAAATTCTTGCCCATAATTTTTACAAATCTTCTTATAATTTAGAGAAAAAAGAATCTCCTCACCTGCAAATAAATTTTCCGGAAACGAGCCAGCCAATTTAAATAATTCACTTTTACAAAAAATAAAACTACCAGCTGCAAGTTTAAATTTCCTAGAAATCCAAACCCAGAAATTTGGTACCAGCTTACCAAAGAAATAGTTATTTTGATCAGAGTCAAAAATAAGAACAGAACCACCCCCACCCACATTTTCGAATTTTATTCGCTCTAATGCAAAATGAAGAAGTCTCCTGTGTACTTTTGTGTCGGCGTCTACAAAAAACAGAACCTCTCCGTTTGCAATTTCGACTCCTTTATTTCTCGCACGTGAAATTTGATTTTCTTTTTCAAAAATAAGCCGTGCACCTTTTGAAAGAGCAAGCTCAGCTGTCTTATCTGTAGAATTATTATCAACTACTATGACTTCACCCTTTTGCCCTGTAATTTCTTTCATAGCCTGAAATATAGAATCAAGAGTATCCTCAATATACTCCTCTTCATTATATGCAGGTACAATTATAGAGTAATAAATATTTTTCGAAGTGAAAATTTCCTTCAAAAATAACTACTTGCTAAATTTCTTTGCTCTTTTAGAAACTCCAAAAGACAGACCGGAAATCCAACCGTCAAGGCGGGCTGTCGGGCGTTTGCTGTAGATATCACAATCGCCTGCAGGTTTAATTAATTTTTTACCCGAAATATCAGACGCAATTTGAGATAATGACGGTACCTTTTCACCACTGTCTCTCATAGACTGATGAAGAAAAGCCAACCTATCCAACTCTAATTGCCTCGATAAACCAGCTAGAGTTTTTCTGAATTTAGCAACATCACCATCTCCATTTCCATTCGAATCATCTGAAAATTCAATTTCCTCTTCAATCTCCTCATCCAATTCTTCAGGATCGGAAACATCATCGTCTAAAGCTTGACTAGACTCGTCATGTGTAGATGAGACATTTTCGGAGGATGATTTTGAATGAAAGTCCTCTTCAAAATCATTTACGCTAAAAGTTTCATCCTGAGAAAGGGTATCTTCATCCTCTTGCCCTAATGAAGGGGGTATTCCTACTTCTACCCCAGCGTTTGTTTCTTCAAAATCTGAAGCAACAATAGAGTCTGGATCTGCCATTAAGTCAGCCAACTCTTCATCTGAGTTATCTTCGGAGGGGGTATCCACAATAAGGTAAAATTATTAAGATGAGGTATTCAAAGGATTTGGCAAGATATTTTATAAAAGACAGATCATTTACAGATTAATTTTTTAATGAATTATTCTGGTCAGTATTCTCAGGCAAAAGTGAGTTTCCACTTCTGATCAGTTGAAGATTGTCCCCCTGTTGTGCGAAGGAAGAATCCTTGACTTGTGCTTCATTGAGAAACTCAAGGTATGAAAAATTTTTCTGAACCAGATTTGCAACGAGACGGAAAGATAATTTTGAAACGGCGTTGGGGTTTTTAGTTATAAATTCCATGCCTTCCCGAAAACCATCTTGATATCCCTGATTAATAAATATGCCTTTTCCGGATGGTGCCCGATTGGCGACTTCAACATCTCTAATATCTGAGTAATAAAGATGAAAAGGCTTTTTAATTCCATCCATTAAGCGAATTTTATCCTCTTCAAAACTCTCCCTAATTTGATTTCTCTTTTGAACCAGCAGATTGTAATCAGTTTCAACATTTTTAGTTTCTTGTTTTACTTCAGCTAATTCTTTTACCAACTGACTCTTTTCTTCTTCAATAATTTTCAGTTTCTCTTCAAGCGGCTTCTTTTGCTGAACAATTGTATCTATTGGTTTTCTTGATTCTGAAAATTCCTCAGTAAGTTTTTCGAGTTCATCACTCTTCGTCTTTATTTCACCCTCAAATTCATCCAACTTTGGTGCAAGACCGTTAATTTCTGATTTTAAATCCTGAATTTTTCCAATAGCTTCCTCTTCCTTATTACGAAAATCAACTCTCGAACGAAATACTACTGAAAGTTCACTTTCAGACTCATTTTTGTCAGATTCTAATTGAACTCTTAGTGACTTATACTCCTCGTTTGATCTTTCTAACTCCGCAGTCAGAGTCTTAGGTACCTTAGGTCCTAAAAAAAGATAACCTACTAAACCTAACAAACTTAGAAAACCTGTCAGTCTAAAGATGAACAAGATCAAGCTCTTTAATCTCCATTAGTTCGAAAGGATTGCCCATGAGTGGCAAAATCAATGCAATACAGTGATCATAAGCAACTTCTTTAATCTTAATTTGACAAATTATTCTTCCCTTATTCCGAACCGAAAATCTCATCTTAGCTTCCATTCCATGATCCTTTCCGATGGGTAACATAAGCAAGCCTGAAGTTAAATCGACACTTGAATAAGAAACGGAAACTTTTTCACCCCTCTCTAACCAAGGATGTTCGTAGAAATCTTTTTGTAAAAAAGATCGAGTCAAATCGAAATGATTATTTAAAAATTCAGTTTCTGAACCGTATGTAAGCATCTCATTTTCCATTTCTTTCTTTCTTCTTTTTTCCTCAGCAATTTGATTACGAATAGGTTCAATACTGTTTTCCATAATTGGTACACTATTGGTTATCCTTTTCAATTCATTCTGGGAAGTCTCAATTGCTTTTGCAATCCCAGCTAACTTTACTTTATTTTCCTGGATTTCTGATGATAAGGCATCCACTTTTTTTTGGTTTTCTTCAATGACCACCCTCATCTCATCTCTCTTTCTTGTTAAATCGTTAATTTCATCAAAAGAGGCGTCTGCTTTTTGACCTAATTCAAGATTTTTCCTCTTTTCTCGGGCAAGCTTGTCGACCTGTCCCTTTTGGGCTTCTTCCCTAGCAACTTCAAGCTCGGAAATTTTTAATTTAATATCTGTAATTTCCTGTTTAAGAAATTCTCCTTCTGTATGAATGGAAAATAATTTCCATGCACAAAACAGAATTATTAAAAAGCTTAATGAATTAAAGATAAATGAAAGCTTAGCCATATTTATTAAAGTGGTGGCAATGGATCAAAAGGTGAAGGTAATTCATTCTCATCTTCCATCGGAATTGGAGGCGGAGCATTTTCAAAGGCCGGAATTTCACCAT
>NZKY01000138.1 GCA_002694035.1 Opitutia bacterium | reverse complement strand
TGAATTATTTTTTCTTCTACTCGAAGGGAACCATATATGCTGGGAATTTCATTTGTTTTAAGCAACTCAGACATACAAGACTAATTTTACTTAAAATCGGGAAATTCGATCCGATTTGGCAAACTTTCCGATTTTTTCAAAGGATTTTTTTTGAATCGAAGTTTTTGACGATCTATCGAATAATCAAGTTTCTTTAGGAGCTCTTCAATTTTAATAGTGGAAGCACCTGATTCATAGGCACAATTGCGTATTTGGTTGTCATTGGTTGCCACACAAATTCTCTCCGGGTACTTGGCTGCCAGGAGCATCCTTTCAATTACTCCGTCTGCACCTTGCTTGGATGATGAATAGATCACAGTGTAGTTTTTTATTCCATTATGTTGATAAATCCGTCCCTTACCCTGCCTTCCATCAAAAACCACGGTTAACAAATTATTTTCCATAGTTTGTAAGGGTTCCATGTAATGGAGTAAATTTTCTCTTCCTAAATTACGGTCTTTTGCGAATTCCACTGCCAATTCGGGAATTGCGTGCAGTGCATTATTTCCGTCTATGATGAGATGTTCTTGCATTTTGACTGGGTTCGTTAAAAAGATATGTTCCTACTGCTCTTCCGTATTTTCTCAATTCTATATAATCACAAACCTATGAGTACAGCTTTTTTATTTCCTGGCCAAGGTTCCCAATTTTCCGGAATGGGAGCAGATTTATTTCCTCAATATCCCGAACTTGTTTCTGCGTCTGATGAAATATTAGGTTATTCCATTGTTGAATTATGTGAATCAGAGGATTCTTTCAGACTGAATTCAACCAACTTCACTCAACCTGCTCTTTATGTTGTTAGCTGTCTCCAGGCAAAAGCATTGTTGGATGATGGGAAAAATCCGTCTTTTTGTGCAGGACATTCTGTTGGTGAATTTGCCGCTCTTCAATCCGCAAATTCAATTTCTTTCACGGATGGACTCAAAATGGTTGCTCAGCGAGGCGAGATCATGGCTAAAGTCTCGGGAGGAGGCATGGCGGCTGTGATTGGGATGGAGCCGGATAAAATTTCTTCCATTTTAGATCAAAATGGGGCGGATGAAGTTGATTTAGCTAATTTTAACTCACCCGGTCAAATTGTAATTTCCGGTCCCTCAGCCCAAATTTCTGATGTTTTATCACCTCTCAAAGAAGGTGGTGCTCGCATGGTTGTTCCTCTTAAAGTAAGTGGTGCTTTTCATTCTCGCATGATGAAAGAACCGGCTGCTCAATTTGGTAAGTTTTTGAAAGAATTTTCATTTAAACCACCTGAAATCCCAGTTTTTTCTAATGTGGAAGCTGAACCCTATTCTTTAGCCGATTCAATCCCTCAACTTTTGGTTAAGCAAATTTTCAGCCCTGTCCGATGGACCGAACTGATTCAGGGGTTAAGAAAAAACGGAGTTGATGACTTTATTGAATCTGGTCCAGGTAATGTATTAACAAAGCTTTTGAGACAAATTCCCTGAGGATTTTCTTAGCTGATTTCTCTCCAATTTATTCCAATTTATTAATTCTGTTTAGTTGAGTCAGAATTATAAATTTTTTTATTCTCATTAATGCTTAAAATTCAATATTTTATGAAATTTTTTTCATAAAAGTATTGTTTTTTCGTATTAAATTTGGATTCTGTACTAATAGGAGCTAGCAAAGCTAGTCCTTAAAAGCCCAAAATTTGATCAATTTTAGAGAAACAATCCCTTTATTGTTTCACCTCTCAGAAGGTGGGTGGACTTATTCGGTTCAAAATTTCGGCCTAGCTTGTGATTCACTCCATGATTACCCATCGAATGTTCTATTTCCTGCGAATACTTTAGATCAAATATAATTCAAAAATTTCTATGAAATCAGATATTAAAGAAACTCTGGAATTTAAAAATAAAAATTGGCTGAAAGCTATTGTAATGGGAGGCATTATGCTCCTCCTGTTTGGAAAAGCTTTGGAAGCCGCGGTTGAGGGAGGTGCTCTTCTAAAAGGAGCCACTCTTTCAGATGACTCCGCCGTCATTCCTGAGCAAAGTGCCACATCCAAGGCAATCAAATGGTCAAGTACTGATTTGGATCCCAGTATTTTTGAGTTCGATTCAGCAAACCCCACCCGTCTCAAAGTGAAAGCAGCTGGCGATTATTTCCTCGCTTTCTCTTCACCAGTTATCGAAGCAGTCAAAGCCGGTAGTAATCGTTCCCAAGTTCACTTCTTTGTAAAAAAGAATGGTGGATCAACCCCGATTCCTCATGCAAATGCTCGTTCAACCTATATTAGGCACGATTCAGATCATACTGAAAGTAGTGGTCATATGCATGTCCTTCTACCCAGTCTTTCGGCTAATGATTACATAGAAATTTTCGCAAAATCTTTTGATACCGCGAATAATACTGTAAGAATCGGAATTGCTTCTTTATTTTTGGAAAAGATTGCATCTTCACGTACCATCTTTTCTGCGACTGGTACCCGAACGGTTGCCGGTACTAATCTTAATCCTGATACCGCATCCCCATTGCAATGGTCTCAAGATGTTGCAGATTCCGGATTTACTCACAGTAACTCATCCAACAGTCATAATATTACTCTGGATAGTTCCGGAAAATATCTTGTTTTTATTGATATGCCCATTAGCTCTTCGGTGCAGAGGGCTTCTCCACAGATCATTCCTAAAATCGGAGGAGTTCAGGTTTCTGGTGGATTTGCTGCACAGGGATACATTCGTGCCTTAGAATCTACTACTAAATCTTCCGTGCATTGGGTTGGTTTGGTCCAGACTGCTACTGCTAATCAGGTTCTTACTTTTGATGTTGGTAAGCGTGCTGCCGGAGGAACGGTAACAGTGCCTACAAATGAGAAAGCATCCGTTTTCATCGAAAAACTTGCAAATGCCAACAATCTCTTTTCTGCTCGGGCCACTCAACTCTCGACTGGAGACAATTGGAATGCGGCCGGTGAAGTAAAGTGGGCAACCCAGGAAACAATTGACACAGCCAAATTTACTCATTCGGGCACTTCTAATGCTCATCAAGTTGCTGTTGATACAGATGGTGATTATTTATTGCTGTATTCGGATGCCCTAACTGCTAGTGCTTCTAGAGCGAATCCAAAGATGGTAGTCCGTGTAAACGGAAACGATGTCCTTGGAACTGAGATTGCATCCCATTATATTCGTAATGCAAGTGGGCACAATCACTCATCTGGTTCCTTAGTTACCGTTTTAAATGGCTTGAAGAGCAACGATGTAATCACAATTGGGGTCTCTAATGAAGCAGCCAGCGGTACTGTTAATGACCATTTTCCTGGTCGTCTTGTTTTAATCAAAAAACCCACCCTCCCTGCTCCGGTTATCACAATTGCCCAAACATCAGGATCTTCTCCTATATCCGCCAGTGTAACCTTCAAGCAGGATGGATCTAATGTATCTGTTACTGGATTCACTGCGGCTGATATAACCGCAAATGATGCCACTATTTCTAATTTTTCTGGCTCAGGGCACACTTACACATTCAATGTTGTTCCAACCACTTACCCTGCTATCATCAATGTCACTATACCTGCTGGTGCTGCAGCAACTGGAAGTGGTTCCCAGACGGGTACTGGCACTGCACTTACTCAGTTTCGCGACTTAGTTACCGATGATGGTTCGTTAGTCTTGTATCTTCCATTCGATGAAGGTACAGGAACTGTTACCAAAGATCGTTCATCAAGTGGTAAGAATGGTATTCTGGGAGGCAATCCAACTTGGGTAGCTGGAAAGAGAGGATACGCTCTCGAATTTGATGGTACGGGAGATCAGGTTGATGTTAATAATTTTAAAGGAGTACTTGGTAATGGACCAATAACTGTAGCATTATGGTTCAAGTCAACATACAACAATGCTTCAGCACAGCAATCCTTTGTAAGTTGGGGAGTTAATGGAAGCGGAACAAGATATACTTTAAATTTTGATGGTGCTAAAATTCGTTTGGACAACGGAGGAGGTGCTGCGACAACTACCGCAACCTACGCGGATGGTTTTTGGCATCATATCGTTGCGATCAAGCCAAATAATGGAAATATTGGAAATGTGGTTCATTATGTAGACGGTGTGGTATCTGCACATGGTGGTTCGGGTGGTTCAACCTTTAATATTTCTGAATCCTCAAATTTTTCTATCGGTGCTGATCGTACCGGTGCAAACCGGATTAATTTTGTTGGTACTATAGATGATGTAAGGCTGTATGCTAAGGAATTAAATTCTACTGCGGTTGCCGCTTTATACGCAAGTGGAAATGGTGAGGGATATTACACACCGACTATTCCAACCCTCACTGTTGATCAATATGCAAATGCCAGTCCTGTACCCGTAAGCGTTACTTTTAAACGCGGAGGTTCTAATCTACCGGTGGCCGGATTTACATCAAGTGATATCTCAGTTAACGGTGGAACTGTGAGTAATTTTAGTTCATCTGGTGGTGGTGGTCATACTTACACTTTCAATGTTACTCCAACGACATTTCCCTCTACTGTTACTGTCACGATTCCTAAAGGATCTGCTGCTGGAGGTGGAGGAGTTTATGAAAATGATGTGGTGAGTAAGTCATTTTTTGCATCCTACCCTATTTCTTTTGCTCCTGAATCAATGGAAGGTGTCGAAATGTGGTACGATGCATCAGATTTAAATGCTGATGGTACGACTGATACCGGTTACAGTGCCGGTAGTGCAGTCAATTCATGGAGTGATAAATCCGGCAATGGGTACCATTTAACTAAGCAGGGAAGCCCAACATGGGCATCCCACAATGGATTGGGAGTGGTTAACTTTGATGGCAATACAGATACTTTATATTCAGCTAATGAATGGGGTGGAAAGCGAGAATTTACCATTCTCTCAATTGCCCGCTACACCCACTCGACAAATAATGGCCGTTTAATCGCAGACCGTACATCTAATAATTGGATTTTCGGCTTTCATAGTGGACGCATGCATACTTGGCATTTTGGCGGATGGTTGACCCAAGTTGACAATGGAAAAGATACAAATTTCCACTTGCACAGTGCCAGTATGACAAATAATGATCGTGGAAATACATTTTTTGATGGTTCGAGAGTTGGTTCTGTTAATGGAAATGGTGCCAGTGGTAGCTACATGCCGCGTCAGATACAGTTTGGTGGTTGGCAGACAAGCTCAGAATTTTCAAAGGGTGAAGTTGCTGAATTTATCGCATTTGACCGCGTACTTGGTGATTCAGAGCGATTGGCAGTGGAGGGATATCTAGCCAATAAATGGGGAATCGCGCACCAATTACCTGCAGATCATTTCAATCGCGATACTATGGCAGGTATTGGAAGTGGAATTTCTGCAGAAATAACTGCTGCCAGTCCAACTCAAGCATATCCGATCCCTGTTACAGTTACCTTTAAGAAAAATGGTACGAATCATTCGGTATCAAATTTTGCCAATGACTTTACAACTTCTTTCAAACCTTCAGAGATTAATGGCTTGGAATTATGGTTGGATGCATCCGATGGATCTTCAATACTTCATTCTTCCAATGATGTAAGTGCGTGGAATGATAAAAGTGGAAATGGTCTGCAGGGTTTACAAGCAACGAGTACCAAAAGACCAACTGTCGTTGCAAATGGACAAAATGGACTATCTACTATTCGATTTGACGGAACGGATGATTTTATACAGGTCCGTACCTTAAAGATTAATCAAGCATACACCATTTATTCTGTCGCCAAAACAACTGCTGGCTCAGCTAGAGATTACCTTTTTGACGGTGTTACTACTAATAGTGCCCGTAGTTTGATAGCTCTTAGAAATAGTGGTACTGTTCAATTCTGGGCAGGTAATTGGGCTAATACAAGCATCACTTCTCCTACTGGATTTTTTACACTCTCTGCCGTTTTTGATAATACAAGTAGTCTGCTCAGTTTGAACGGTACTACTGTGACTGGGAAAAATACTGGTTCTTACAGTCTGACTAACGGGATCAACCTTGGCACGAATTATAATACGAATAGTGATTTTCTTGAAGGAGATATTGCGGAATTCATTATTGTTGATGGGGTTGCGAGTACAAGCGATCGTCAAAAAGTAGAGGGTTATCTAGCTCACAAATGGGGAACAACTTCAGCACTTGCATCTTCTCATCCCTACAAATCATCTCAGCCTACGAGTGTAGGTGTTTCCAGTGATAATTTTGTTGTTGAAGGAGCTACTTTGTCTAATGTTGCTGGTTCGGGAGCCAGTTACACCATGAATCTTACCCCTCTTACCAATCCAGCCCGTATTAAGATAAAAGTTGGGGAAGGTGCCGCTCGATCTTCTTCAACGGGTGAGCGTAATCGTCGATCAACCAAAGAAATCCTTTTTCGTCCTCCCGTCTTAAAAGAATCTAATCTAGCTTTGTATTTTCCACTTGATGAAGCGGAAAATGCCACCACCGTTCAGGATTGGGGTCCTCATGGGCTTGTTGGAACGGTAAGTGGTAACCCTGCTCGTTTTCCCGGCCGAGTCGGTTCAGCGTTTCGTTTTCCTCAGTCTGCTGGACTTGGAATTAGTGTGCCGCATCACCGTTCGATGCGTATGAATAATAATGGTGCATACACTCATAATGTATGGATCAGAATGGAAGTGGGCACTCAACAGTGGGGAACTGTTGCAGGAAGAGAGGGGGGAAGTCCAAACTCCCGACAGTACTTCTTTTTCTTAGGAAATAATAATAATGCCAATGGTGGTTATATTCACCATCGATTCAAGCAGGGTGGATCTTGGAATTCTGGAGTTACTGATGCATATCGGGTTTCCCCTCAAGCATGGACTATGGTCACAGTGATGAACCAAGGGAATCCGGGTGTTGCAAAAACTTTCTTAAACGGCGCACCTATTCAAACTTCTACAATTACAGATACTATTGCAGTAGAACAAACTTCTCCTTACAAAATTGGTAATGCAAACCTCAAGGCAAGCGTGCAAAATGCCCGTCTTTACAATGTGGCTTTTACAGATGCTGAAGTTCTTGCTTTATATAACTCTGTAGATGCTGAGTCTGGTGCCGTTGTTATCAATGTGGATAATGTAGTGCCATTTAATGCTGGCGTCGCATCTATCACGCAACCTACTTACTCAGTTACCGTTAGTGCATTCGAACCCACGTGGTCGGCTTCCGGATTGCCAGCAGGACTTAGTATCGATGCAAGTACAGGTGCTATTACTGGTACTGCGAGTGGTACACCAGCAAGTACGGGAACAGACCATGCAGTTGATTTGATGGCTAGTAACGGATACGGAAAGACAACTAAATCCATTATCATGAAGGCATACCCAATGCCTACTTCCATTACGGATGGTGGTGCTATTGACTTGGGTATGTATGGAGCCACCCTTACCGGTTCCTTTGCAGACGCCACTGGTACAGATTGCAAGGTTCATTTCTTTGTCGATACTGCTGACCGCGGAGATAGCAATGTATCCGCATGGGCACAACATTTTATTTTGGAAAACCAATCTTCTGGATCTTTCAGTCGTGTGCTGAGTGGTTTGACCTTCAACACGACTTACCGTTATCGTTTGGCCGTATCTAATGCAGGAGGGACTATGAAATGGACAACTTCTGCGGGTACTTTTGCAACTTTGGCAGGCTTGTCTGCTCCTACTCTAGGAGATGTTAATGCAAGCGATACAGTTTCCACAGCTATTTCTCCACCTGCATCCACAGCAACCTTAAATGGTACATTAACTGCAACGGGGGGTGAAAATCCAACTGTTTATTTCCTCTGGGGGGACAATGATGCTGGAACTGATTATTCAAACTTGTCCAGCTGGGACAATCAGGTTGCGATGGGGGTCCTTGGTTCCGGATCATTTTCTACCAATCTGAGTGGTTTGGAAAAAGGAAAGGTTTATTATTTCAGAACTGCGGCGAGTAATGGTTCCGGTTCGATTGTATCTGATAGTTTGGGAATCTTTTCTGTTTCTAACCAAGGTGGGCAAACTATAGATGTTGCCAACATTTATCCTGCAAATATGAAACTTTGGTTGGATGCGAATCATTCTTCTGCTTCCGGTGCGACTTGGACAGACCGTTCAAGTAATGGTAATGATGCCACGAAAAATGGTTCTCCGAGTGTGGTCTCCAATGCTCAAAATGGATTGCCTCTCATGAGGTATACCGGAACAAACGGTCAATATCATTCGTTTAATCGTGTTAATGATATTCGTACAGTGTTCTGGGTGGTGAAGTATAATAGCGGTGCTTGGTGGCTTTTGGGAGATACTAGCACTCACCACTTTCATGGAAACGGTGCTAATAATATTTTGGGGCCAAATCACTACCACGCAGGGATTTCCAGTAGTAATATGTTTTATGTTAATGGTAGTGCAACCAGTAAAACAGGTGCATGGCCGAGTGCTATAAGTATAATGTCTTTGGTCACTACAGCTGATGTTCAAGCTAATAACTTTTCGAATGACCGAAATATTGGCGGTCGTTATGCTAATGGTGACTTAGCAGAGCTCATCATTTACAATAAAGCTTTCGTTCTAGAAGAAGTTCAAATGGTCGAAGGTTACTTGGCCCATAAATGGGGTTTGACTGGTGATTTACCTAGTTCTCATCCTTATAAAACTTCAATTACAACTCCCGTAAACAAATCAATCACAAGTGCATCTTCCGCATCAGGAACAGTTGGTTCATCCTTTACTTTCACAGTTACTACAGATGTAACTAACCCAGCTTTCGAGGCAGCTAATTTACCTCCCGGTTTAACATGTGCTCTTGGTACAGGTGTTATTTCGGGCACTCCACTTGCTGGTGGAACCTATGTTGCCACCTTGGTTGCTCAGTCCTCAACGAGCAATGAATATGCATCTGCTACTTTGACAATCACTATTCCTATTTCTGCACCTCTTCTTGCAGTCGAAGCCCCTGGTAACTTGGTTATGACCAGTGCAAAACTCAAGGGTTCAGTAACAAGCACTGGTGGACGAGATGCGACTATTACCGTTTACTGGGGCGATAATAATGCTAGCACAAATGCTGGTAACTGGGATTCGAATGCTGATCTCGGTTCAAAAGGACAGGTTGCATTAGCACATGATATTACCGGACTTACTGGAGGGACGACTTATTATTACGCATTTAAAGGTGTTAATGCATCTGGTGGAACAGGTGGTACAAGTTGGTCTCCTGTGCAAAGTTTTACAACACCAACATCTGTCAGTGCTCCTATTCTTGGAAATTTACACTCCGTTACAGATATTACATCCTCCGCAGCAAAGCTGAATGTTAATTTGCAAAGCACAGGTGGTGCAGATTCAAATGTAACTCTTTACTGGGGAGATAATGACGGCGGAACTACAACCAGTTCGTGGGATAATGCTATCACAATTGTTAACGCACAACCTGGTAATTTGATTGGAGAAATCACCAGTGGTTTAAGTTCACCCACAATTTACTATTTCCGGGCAAAGGCAAATAATTGGACGGGTACTACATGGGCAACTAGTTCGAGCAGTTTTACACCGAGTTCGATTCAAACTTCACCGACCCGAAGTGCAAATCTAATTGGCTGGTGGAAATTTGATACAGATACTAATTCTACAGTAAAAGATTCATCTGGTAATAATAATCATGGTTATCTTCGTAATAGCTCGCATGCATTGGTAGATACTCAACACAAAACAGATACTCCATTTGGCACGGGTAAATCCGTTGATTTGAACGGTAACCATTATGTTGTGGTTTCTACATCCGGAGAAGATACATTTGACGGGGGTAATCAATTTACTATTTCGTCTTGGATTAAGGAATTACCTGATGGAGGTTGGGAACCTTGGGTATCAAAACGTGGTGAAAGTGGGCAGGGTTGGCAATTACGTAGATATGCTGGTAATAAATCTATGATTTTAACCATTCGTGGACCTGGTGGTGATGACCAATTACCCGCCAGTGTTAACCCAGCCAGTTGGACACATGTTGCAGCAGTTTGGGGTGGTGGATACCGTAAGCTTTTTGTAAATGGTCAGTTATTAGAAAGTGAAGTTAGGTCCGGTGCGATTAATGTGACAAATTCTGCCCTCGTATTTGGTGCTAGGGATAACTCTGGAAATTATAATTCTGCATCTCCAAATATTGGTAATTATGCAAGTATTTGGCTGGACGATGTTCGTTTTTACAATGTTTTCTTAAGCGATAATGAGGTTGAACAAATTTACGGTGGAGGAATGGGAGACGTTGGACAGCCTTGGATTTCTGTAACCAGTTCAGCTTCTGCGACTGCAGCAACTGGAATGGTTTTCACTTATCAGATAACTGCCACTAATGGTCCAACAAGTTATTCCTTATCTGAAGCACCAAGTTGGATGAGTGTAAACACAGCAACGGGTGAAATTTCTGGTACACCTACTGCGGGTGGTGTATTTACATTCAAGGTTGGTGCTACCAATGCAAACGGAACTGATTTTAAAGAAGTTGCAGTTTCAGTTGGCGATAATGCACCTTTTGAATATTCTATGGAATTAACGACTGATTTTGCTGGTATGTCAAGATCAGCCACTAATGCAGAGGCAACTGTAAGTTCCACAACCGCGGCTCATACTGCCTACGCGCTTTCCAAGGTATTCGACCAGGATAAAGGAACCGGTGGTGATAACCGTTGGCTGCCTTTCCAGAGTGCCCTACCCAATGTGAATTTAACATTTACATTTACTCATCCATTCCGTGTGACGAGCTATAAAATTAAAGGGCAAAATAACACCTATAATAAACGCGGCCCCAAAGCTTGGTTGCTTTACGGCTCTAACGATAACACAAATTGGACGGTCGTAGATGACATGAATGCATCTTCTTCTGATCACCAAACTGGTTGGACGAGTAACCAGGAACGAACTTTTTCGAGCGTCGATGCGGAGGGTGATTACAAATATTATAAATTTCAATTTACTCAGGCTGAGGCCGCAGACTCCTATATGGGATTTCGTGAGGTCGATCTAATTGGAGTCGATTATACTCCAGTTTCTGATTTCAATATGCTGGTCATTCTGGATGAGAATAATGCCACCTTTAAAAATGCCGGGTTCCGACATTCCTTATGCCAGCCAAATGGGGAAGACTTGCGTTTTCAATCGAGTGCCGGTGCGGAATTAAAATACGAAATTGCCAGCTGGAACCAGTCGGGTAAATCGATTATTTGGTTGAACATTCCAAGCCTTGTTCGTAACGAAAAAATTACTATGCGTTGGGGGAATTCCGCTTCAGCTACTCCTTCTTATGTAACCGATGGATCTGCATGGTCCAACTACATGGCTGTTTACCACCTCGATCAGGCACAGGGACAAAATGCTCCAGATTCCGGTCCTCATAATAATCATGCAACCATGCGTGACCCTCAAAATAATAAGCCCTTAAAGAGTGCAGTTAGTATAGTTGGTGGCTCCTATGAATTTCCAAAAAATCAAAATAAGGATTTTAGGAATGAGTCATTAAGCGGTACCATGAGTCTAGACAATTTTGCACTTTCCGGATGGGTCCGTGCAACTGTTAACGATGCACAGGACTGGCACGATTATTATGGTATTAATACTACGAATGGTGGTCAATTACGCTTTGAGGCCAATAATAATAATCCCCCACGTATTCATGTGCCTTCCAGTGTTATTGTTCATCCAAACTTATATTCGTCAAATAATCCTGCTGGTAAACTGAATGCAGATGAATGGAACCACTTAGTTTTCTCGGGTTCCGGTGGAAAACTCCGCCTCTACATGAACGGGGTGCTTAACACAACAGCTGATTTTCAGGAAAGTGCTCAGGTCAATGGTTTCTACATCGCCTATGCAAATAATAACAGTGCTGGTGCAATTCATGATGAAGTTGCACTACATAAGATTGCCCGACATGAAAGATGGGCAAATGCAACTTA